>DQLC01000034.1 GCA_015660425.1 Alphaproteobacteria bacterium | reverse complement strand
ATCTGAATCTTTAGGAGAATGAGATTCTTGAAATTTAGTATTATTTAGTAAATCATTATCTTCTTTTAAACCGATAAAATAATATTTCAATCCAGGAACTAAACTAGCATTTCTAATCAGTTCACTTCTACATACATCACCAGAAGATATGATTTTATCATATAAATCTATTCTAATACCAATTTTTAATAATTTTTCACTAACTATTTCGGATTTTCTAGGAGCGTTAGATAAAAGAATTATTGGAATATTAAGTTTTCTAAGTTTTTCAAGTGTTTTGAGTGCCTCTGGATACACATTAATACCATCCCATAATACACCCCATATATCTAGAATAAGTCCTTCAGAATCATTTATCATGAAATTTAAATCATTATAAAAAGGTACGTTATTATTTATTGTCTTAATCATTTAGATAGTTGCCATTTATTATTTCATAGGCTTTGCTTCCTATTATCTTTGAAAGTTTTTCAGAACCAGTTTTTACTGATAGCTCATTATTAATTTTATTTATCATGGCTGGACCATTATAAACTAAGCCAGTATATATTTGTAAAATAGTAGCACCTGCAAGTATTTTTAAATAAGCTGTTTCTCCACTATCTATACCACCAATACCTATAAACTTTATATTGTTCTGAGAATATAAATAGGCTTTTGCCAACATTATTGTAGATTGAGAAAAAAGAGGTTTTCCAGATAGTCCTCCATTTTCTAATTTACTATTAGAGATTAAATCATTAGGTCGTTTAATAGTCGTATTAGAAATGCATAGAGCATCTATATTATTCTGTATTGAAGTATCAATAAGTTTTTTTAATTCTTGATCATTTAAGTCAGGAGCAATTTTTAACCAAATTTGTAATGAAGATCCTTTCATATTTTCTATTATTTTTCTTTCATTATCTATAGTTTGCAATAGTTTTGAGAGCATATTGCTCGTTTGTAAATTTCTAAGGCCCGGTGTATTAGGTGATGATATATTAATAGTTAGCCAATTAGCATAATGTCCTAAATTTTTTGTGAGTTTCAAGTAGTCACCAATATAGTCAGTAGTTTCTTTATTACATCCTATATTTATTCCAAGAGGAATATTTGATTTGTGTCTTTCTAAACGTTTCTTTACATAAGATAAACCTTTGCTAGGAAAACCTAGTCTATTAATAATAGCTTTATCTTGATGAAGTCTAAAGACGCGCGGTTTATCGTTTCCTGCTTGATATTTAGGCGTAACCGTTCCTATTTCTATATGAGAGAGCCCCAATTTATCTATTTTATGAAAGGCTTCTGCATTCTTATCGAATCCTGCAGCAAGCCCTATAGGATGTTTAAAATTTATATTTCCTAAAGATACATTTAAATTTTTATAATTTTTTATAAAATTTTGAGGATTTAAACCATTTTTTAGTAGTTTGATAGTAATATTATGAGATAATTCTGGAGGAATTTTATGTAAAAATTTTAATAAAAGGTTATTTATATATTTCATTTTTTGCCTTCTATTATATTAATAAATAAATCATATAATTTTTTAGTTTATATCTCTATAAAAATATTTAAAATAAACAGTAATATACTTGCAGTAATATTATAAAATGCATATACTTCTTCGCTTTCCTTACAAATTAAAATAATTAAAGATTATAGGGATAGTAAATGTTAAAACAAAAAAATAATTCTGAAAAAGTAGGTGTTATAATGGGAAGTCAGTCTGACTGGGAGACTATGAAAAATGCAGTTAAAATTTTAGAACAATTTTCTATTTCTTATGAACTCAATATAGTATCAGCTCATAGAACTCCAGATCGGCTATATGCTTATGCAAAAGCAGCTAAAAATAAAGGTATTAAGGTTATTATAGCTGGGGCAGGGGGTGCTGCCCATCTACCTGGAATGGTTGCTTCTTTAACACATATTCCTGTTTTAGGAGTGCCAATATTAAGTAAAACCCTAAGTGGTATGGATAGTTTGTTATCCATAGTTCAAATGCCAGCCGGTATTCCTGTGGGTGCTTTAGCAATAGGAGATACAGGGGCAGTTAATGCAGGTTTAATGGCGGCACAAATATTAAGTCTTAATGATAAGTCTTTAGATAGAAAAATAAAAAATTATAGAATTAAGCAGACAGGGTCAGTTTTAGATAAACCGGAAACCACTATTGAAAAATAAAATTTTAGGCATTATTGGAGGAGGTCAATTAGGTAGAATGACAGCTCTTGCAGCAGCTAAGTTTGGCATAGAATGTCATATTTTTGATCCAGATCTTAACGCACCAGCATTTCAAGTTTGTTCTAAAACATATATTAATGATTATGAAGATTTAAATGCTATCAAAGAATTTGCCAATGGAATAGATGCGGCTTTATATGAATTTGAAAATATACCACTTAAATCAGCCCAGATAATTGAGGAATTATGTTTATTAAGGCCTTCCTCTTTTGTTTTATCGGTTTCACAAGATAGGTTAATAGAAAAAAAATTCTTATTAGATAAAGCTAAAGTTCAGACGGCTAAGTTTTATGAGTGTAATAGCTATGAAGATTTAGTTAATGCAAAAAACCTAATAAAGGGCTCATCAGTTTTAAAAACTAGAAGGTTTGGATATGATGGCAAAGGACAAATTAAGATAAATTATGATACAGATTTATTAGAAGCCTGGAAAAGTATAGGTAGTAATAAATTAATATTAGAAGAATTTGTTCCTTTTAAAAGAGAGCTAAGTATCATTATTGCTCGGGATCATAATAATAATGTGCAGGTATATGATACTGTAGAGAATAAACATAAAAATCATATTTTGGACCAAACAATTGCACCCGCTCCTGGAATATCAGATAAAATTGCTCAATCAGCAAAAAAAATAGCTATTAATATAGCTAATGAGCTTGATCTTATTGGTATATTAGCTATTGAATTATTTGAACTTAATAATGGAGATTTGATAGTTAATGAAATTGCGCCCCGGCCACATAACTCCGGTCATTGGACTATGGATGGATGTGTTACGGATCAATTTGAGCAAGCTGTCAGGGCAGCAGTAGGAATTAATTTAGGTAGTACAGAAAGATTATTTGATATAGTTATGCAAAATTTAATAGGAAAAGATATATATATAGCAGATAATTTAATGAATGACCCTAATTGCCGAGTGCATAGATATGGAAAGAAAGAAGTTAGGCCAGGCAGAAAAATGGGACATATTAACCATTTGATAAGGTGAGCATTATACCTTAATTGATTTTAAATCTTTTATAATGTTTATTAGTTTATTAGTAATATTTAATTTTGATATTTTAGATTTTATTTTTCCTGACTGTTTTCCAAATTCTAAAACTTCATCAATTCTTCTATTAAGAAATAATTTTGTATCATTAATATTTCTGCTTTTATCATTGAACCAGCATATTAGAGTAGTTATGTATACCCAAGAAAGAAGAAGACGTTTAGTATAATGGTTATAATCTGTAGAGGAGTCTCCTGCAGATTTCCATATTAAATCAGAAGTTCTCCATAGGTGTTTTAAAGATTTAATTGGATTAGAAGATTCACTAACAAATATATATTTAATAGAAGTTTTATTTTTTTTAAATAATTCTAATCTAATTAGTACACCATTAAATATTTTGTCTCTAACTCTTATATTTTCATAATTTTGTGTTTTTATTTTTTGTAACATTTGTTCATCTATTTCACTAAAATAATATTGCTTTAATTCAAATATGCCTTCAGGAAAAAGTCTCCCTAATTTTCCTTCAGAGATTTTGCAATTTTTAGCTGCATTAAGGAGCATTTTTTCATTAAAACCAGAATTTTCAATATCTATAAGTGCTCT
>DQLC01000023.1 GCA_015660425.1 Alphaproteobacteria bacterium | reverse complement strand
TATTGTTAAAAGGTTTGCAACTGGAGCAATGTCTTTTGGGTCAATCTCAAGAGAGGCACATACTACATTAGCTCTGGCCATGAATAAAATTGGGGGAAAGTCTAATACAGGAGAAGGCGGTGAAGAAGTAGATAGATTTATAAAAAATGCAGATGGATCTTCTATGAGATCAGCTATAAAACAAGTTGCTTCTGGAAGGTTTGGTGTGACTGCAGAATATCTTGTTAATGCAGATGATATTCAAATTAAAATAGCGCAGGGTGCAAAGCCCGGAGAAGGAGGACAGCTTCCAGGTCATAAAGTAGATTCAGTTATTGCTAAAGTAAGACATTCTACTCCTGGAGTAGGACTTATATCTCCTCCACCTCATCATGATATATATTCAATAGAAGACTTGGCTCAATTAATCTTTGACTTAAAAAATGTAAACTCTGCAGCTAGAATAAGCGTTAAATTAGTATCAGAAATAGGTGTAGGAACAGTCGCTGCTGGTGTATCAAAAGCAAGAGCTGACCACATAACAATCGCCGGCTTTGAAGGTGGTACAGGAGCAAGCCCACTGACTTCTGTAAAACATGCAGGTTCTCCATGGGAAATAGGGTTAGCCGAAACACAACAAACGTTAGTTCTAAATGGTTTAAGAGGAAGGACTTCTCTTCAAGTTGATGGAGGACTTAGAACAGGAAGGGATGTTGTAATAGGTGCGTTATTGGGAGCAGATGAATTTGGATTTTCCACGGCTCCCCTAATTGCATCTGGCTGTATAATGATGAGAAAATGCCATTTAAATACATGTCCTGTAGGAATTGCTACACAAAATCCTGATTTACGTAAAAAGTTCTCTGGTACTCCAGAGCATGTCATTAATTATTTCTTCTTTGTCGCAGAAGAAGTTAGATATTTAATGGCAGATTTAGGTTTTAAGACATTTAATGAGATGATTGGAAAAGTAGAAAAATTGGATACAAATTTTGCGCTTGATCATTGGAAAACTAAGAATTTAGATTTTTCTAAATTATTTTATAAGCCAGATGTAAGTAAAAAGATTGCTTTATACAATTGTGAAAAACAAGACAATCCTATACAAAACATCTTAGATAGAAAACTGATACCCTTATTTGATAGGCATATTAAAGAAGGTAATAGACAAGAAATCAATATAGATATTAAAAATACAGATCGAACAGCGGGAGCAATGCTCTCAGGAAAAATTGCTCTTAAAAAAGGACATATAGGTTTAATCGAAGATGCAATAAAAGTTAATTTTACTGGTACAGCTGGACAATCTTTTGGAGCTTTTTTAGCTAGAGGTATAACATTTAATCTTTCTGGCGAGGCCAACGATTATGTTGGTAAGGGACTTTCTGGTGGAAAAATAATTATTAGGCTTGTTAAAGAATCAAAAATTATTCCTGAAGAATCTATGATTATAGGTAATACAGTATTATATGGAGCTATTGCTGGAGAATGTTATTTTAATGGTAATGCGGGAGAGCGCTTCTGTGTAAGAAATTCTGGAGCTATTGCTGTGGTTGAAGGAGTTGGTGACCATGGCTGTGAATATATGACGGGTGGAATTGTAGTTTGTATTGGAACCGTAGGAAGAAATTTTGCCGCAGGGATGAGTGGCGGCGTTGCATATCTGTATGATCCAAAAAATGAAATTAATAATTACTTAAATAGTGAAATGGTAAAAGTAGAGAATTTACATATCAGAGATAAAAATACTAAAAAATCTGATTCTGAAAGCTTTTTTTCTGTATCGGATGATATTTTAGTAGATGATGATTTGAGAATTAAGTATTTATTAGACAAACATATAGAATATACAAATAGCAATTTAGCAAAGAAAATTGTTGAAAATTGGAGTAAGACTTTAAAAAGTTTTAAAAAAATAATGCCAGTAGATTATAAAAAGGTATTATTAGATAATAAAAATAATAATCTTCAATCCAAAAAAGTTGCTTAAAGAATTAAGGTTAGAGAAATGGGAAAAGTTACAGGATTTTTAGAAATAGATAGAGTTGAAGAATCTTACAAACCAGTAGAAGAAAGAATAAAAAATTTCAATGAATTTACTGAAAAGCTAGATAATAAAGTTATTTCAGAGCAGGGGGCCCGTTGCATGGATTGCGGAATACCCTATTGTCATACAGAATGTCCGGTTAATAATATTATTCCTGATTGGAATGACTTAGTCTATAATAATAATTGGGAAGAAGCTATTAAAGTGCTTCATTCTACAAATAATTTTCCAGAGTTTACTGGAAGGATTTGCCCTGCACCTTGTGAAGAAGCCTGTACTTTAAATATTGATGATAATCCTGTAACTATTAAGTCTATAGAATGTGCAATTGTAGATACTGCATGGGATAAAGGTTTAATTATACCAGAAGTTACACAGGATAGAACCGATAAAAATATTGCAATTGTTGGTTCTGGCCCTGCAGGTATGGCAGCTGCACAACAACTTTTAAGAGTTGGACATAATGTCACATTATATGAAAGAAATAGTAAAATTGGAGGCTTGTTAAGATATGGAATTCCTGATTTCAAAATGGAAAAAAGTCTAATAGATAGAAGACAAGAACAGTTGGAAAAAGAGGGGTTAATTATTAAAGCCAATGTGAATGTTGGGGTGGATATAAGTATGAAAGAGTTAAAAATTAAATATGATGCTCTCTTATTAACTGGTGGAGCAGAAGTGCCAAGAGATTTAATAATTCCTGGAAGAGAGCTTGAAGGAATTATGTTTGCTATGGATTTCTTACCTACTCAAAATAGAAGAGTATCTGGAGAAAGTTTCCATCAAGTTAATGATATCAGTGCTAAAGATAAAAAAGTAGTTGTCATTGGCGGAGGTGATACAGGGTCAGATTGTATAGGAACGTCTTTTCGACAAGAGGCAAAAAGTGTTACGCAGTTAGAAATTATGCCAATACCTCCAGAAAAAGAAAATAAAGCACTTACTTGGCCTGATTGGCCTCTTAAAATGAGGGTTTCTAGTTCGCAAGCAGAAGGTGCCATTAGAGATTTCTCTGTTTTAACAGATAGTTTTTATGGAAACGAAGGAGTTTTAAAGGGTTTAAAATGTAACCGAGTAGATGAAAAGTTAAAGGCTATACCTAATACAGAATTTGAACTTGAAGCTGATTTGGTTTTATTAGCTATGGGTTTTACTGGTCCTTTAATAAATAATATTAATGAGGATAATAGTTTTAACCTTGATAATATGGGAAATATAAGTGCTAACACTGAGGATTATAAAACTTCTATAACGGGAATTTTCTCTGCAGGAGATATGAGGAGAGGACAATCTCTTGTTGTCTGGGCCATAAGAGAAGGAAGACAAGCAGCCCATTCGATAGACAAATACTTAATGGGCGCAACAAACTTACCTAGATAAATAATATACTTGACCAATTTAGTATAGAATACTATATACTACTAAATATAACGGTCTATTTTTTTTTGGGGAATATGTAGAATGATAAAAGTTTCTAGAATGGCAGATTATGCAGTTCTTTTAATGTGTAAAATGTCAAAAAATCAAGATAAAGTTTATAGTGCCAATGAACTTTCATTACATACGTCATTAAAACCGACAACTATAAATAAAATTTTAACAAAGTTAACTAAAGCTAATATTACAGCTTCTATAAGAGGAGTAACGGGAGGTTACAAATTAGCTATGAGTGCTGAAGATATTTCTGTAGGTAACATAATAGACATTATAGATGGACGTGTAGCACTTACAGTATGCGTAGAAGAAGGAGTCCATACCAATTGTAGTTTAGTATCTATGTGCCCTTCTCAAAGTAATTGGCAAATTATTAATACTGTAGTATGTGACTCTCTAAATTCAGTTAGTATAGAAGAAATGGCAAAGCCATTTAAAGATCAAACTAAATTTAAGTATAAACAGGATAAAATTAATTTAAGTATGAATAATAGAATGGTTTAGAAAAAATATGGCAATAGATACAGAAACTATTAATGCAGTTGAAAAAGCGACTAAAGACTATAAGTACGGTTTTGTAACGGATATAGAAACAGAATTTGCTCCAAAAGGCCTAAGTGAAGATATAGTAAGATATATTTCAAGTAAAAATGATGAGCCTGAATGGCTTTTAGAATGGAGATTACAAGCTTATAGTAAATGGCTTAAGATGACTAAAGAAGATCCTAAATGGGCAAATATTCATTTTCCAGAAATAGATTTTCAGGATGCTTATTATTATGCGGCTCCTAAAACAGATGCAGAAAAACCTAAAAGTTTAGATGAAATTGATCCAGAAATATTAAGTACATATAATAAATTAGGTATACCAATAAGAGAACAAGAAATGTTAGCCGGAATTGTAGGTTCAGGAAATGTTGCAGTAGATGCAGTGTTTGATTCTGTTTCTGTTGCAACAACATTTAAGTCTAAATTATCTGAATTAGGTATAATCTTTTGTCCAATTTCTGAAGCTGTAAAAAAACATCCAGACTTAGTAAAAAAATATTTAGGTTCTGTCGTTCCACAGACAGATAATTTTTATGCGGCATTAAATTCTGCAGTTTATTCTGATGGATCTTTTGTTTATATTCCTAAGGGAGTGCGATGCCCTATGGATTTAAGTACTTATTTTAGAATTAATGCTGCTGAAACGGGTCAGTTTGAAAGAACGTTAATTATAGCTGATAAAGGGTCATTTGTTTCTTATTTAGAGGGATGTACTGCTCCTATGAGAGATGAGAATCAATTACATGGTGCTGTGGTTGAGCTTATAGCTTTAGATGATGCAGAAATAAAGTACGCTACTGTGCAAAATTGGTATCCAGGTGATGAAAATGGTAAGGGTGGAATATATAATTTTGTAACAAAACGAGGTGCTTGTAGAGGAAAAAATTCTAGAATTTCATGGACGCAGGTGGAAACAGGATCTGCAATCACTTGGAAATACCCTTCTGTGCTTCTTCAAGGCGATAATTCAGTAGGAGAGTTTTATTCAGTTGCTATTTCAAATAATAAACAACAGGCAGATACGGGAACAAAAATGATACATATAGGACGTAATACAAAGTCTACTATTATATCAAAAGGAATATCTGCAGGTTATGGACAACAAACCTATAGAGGTTTAGTGAGAATGCAAGCAGGTGCTGAAAATGCAACTAATTTTTCACAGTGTGATTCTTTATTAATCGGAAATAATTGTGGGGGACATACTGTACCATATATAGATTCTAAGAATTTTAGTGCAGAAGTAGCACATGAGGCAACTACTTCAAAGATTAGTGACGAACAGCTTTTCTATTGTCAGCAAAGAGGTTTAAATCCTGAAGAAGCTGTTGCACTGATAGTAAATGGGTTTTGTAAAGAAGTTTTAAAAAAGCTACCCATGGAGTTTGCTGTTGAGGCACAAAAACTCTTAGAAGTTAGTCTCGAAGGATCCGTTGGGTAAATTCTAATTTAGAAGAGGTATTAAGATATTGACGATTGCATTAGAAATTAAAGATTTACACGTTGAAATTAGTGATAAAGAAATTCTTAAAGGAGTGTCTTTAAACATAGAGCATGGAGAAATGGCAGCAATTATGGGGCCAAATGGAGCAGGTAAATCAACTTTGGCTTCGGTATTGGCAGGTAAAGAAGGATATACTATTACCAGTGGTTCTATTAAATATTTGGGAAAGAATCTTTTAGATATGCCAATAGATGAAAGGGCAGCAGCAGGAGTATTTTTAGCTTTTCAATATCCTGTTGAGATACCTGGAGTAGCAACTTCTGCTTTTGTTAGGACTGCGTTGAATGCTCAGAGAAGACATAGAGGAGAATCAGAATTAGATGGGATAGAATTTCTTAAATTAGCGAGAGAAAAAGCTAAAGAGTTAGAAATGAGTGAAGATTTTTTCCAAAGGGAGGTAAATGTAGGTTTTTCAGGTGGAGAAAAAAAACGAGCAGAAATTTTTCAGATGTCTATGTTGTCCCCTACTTTAGCTATTTTAGATGAAACAGATTCTGGATTAGATATTGATACTTTAAAAATAGTTGCGGCAGGAATTAATAATTTACGTAGTGATAAATTATGTGGAATAGTTATTACTCATTATCAAAGACTTCTTGAGCATTTAAAACCCGATACTATTCATATATTAGCGGATGGCAAAATAGTAAAAACTGGAGATAAATCATTAGCAATATTATTAGAAGAAAAAGGCTATCAAGGAATTATTGAAGCAGCATAGATAATGACAAATAGTTCAAATATAAAAAACAGATATTATCAATCATATAATGATAATCAGTCTTTACTTCCAGGATTAGAGCTTAGTTGGATTAAGAGATTAAGAGATGATGCTATTACGCAATTTAATCAAGATGGTTTTCCAGATAAAAATGTTGAGGAATGGAATGTTCATCCATGTAAAGGTTTAAGTGATACATTTTATGACCCTTGCCAAGAAAATAATTATGAGATAGATGTTAAATCAATAGAAAAAAAAGATTCTAATTGTTTGATAAGGGTAATATTTTTAAATGGTAAGGTTATAAATATAGAACATGATACATTGCCTGCAGGCATTAAAGTAAATACTTTAAGTTTTTACCTCAAAAATAATCCGGAATTTCTTAAAGGAAAAATTAAGTCAGCTAATGAATACTCTGAAGTTCGTTTATCTAATATTATAGATAGCAGACCTCAAAGTATTGTTGCACTTAATACTGCATTTCATGAAGATGGAGCTATAATACATATAGATAAAAATATAGAAGTTCCTGGTTTCATAGAGTTGCTTCATTTAGGAGAGTGTGAAGAAAACACAATGAAGCATATAAGGTCTGTTATTTTTTTAGATAAAGCCTCTAAGTGTGAAGTATTAGAGAATATTAAACAACATAAGAATAATAATGTAGTATTCACATCTAATGTGACAGATGTACATGTATCAGAAGGGGCTTCATTATCATTTGTTCGATTCATAGAAGGCAATAGTAAAAATTTACATATCAATAATGTTCACGTTCAGCTTGATAAAGATTCTAAATTTATTAGCACTTCATTAATAAATTCGAAAGGGCAAGCTAGAGCTGAAACTAGGGTAAATTTATTAGGAGAAAATTCTTCGTCAAAGATTAATATATTAATGATGGGAACTAATAACTCATTACAAGAGTCATTAACAAAGGTAAAACATTCTACTAAAAACACAAAAAGTGATCAAATTATTAGAATAATTCTAGATGAAAATTCTAGGGGTTCTTTTCAAGGGAAAATTAGAGTAGACGTAGGAGCTGATGGAACATTAGCAAATATGTCAGGGAAAAGTTTATTATTAAGTGATAACGCCAGAGTAAATTCTAAGCCTGAATTAGAAATATTAGCAGATGATGTAAGATGCTCTCATGGAGTAACAGTTGGAAGCTTAAATGCAGAGCAACTTTTCTATTTACGTTCTAGAGGCATTCCAGAAAATGAGGCTAGAAAATTGTTAATAAATTCTTTTGGAAATGTGATTATCAATAATATTAGCACAAATCTAGCAAAAAGAGCCAAAAATTTGATGCTAGAAGATAGTAATAAAAATGATTAAAACTCAAACTAATAAAGAAGCAGATATAAAGTCTGATTTTCCTATTTTTAAGAATAATGATATAATTTATTTAGATAGCGCGGCAAGTGCGCAAAAACCAAATTTAGTCATTAATTCTATAAATGATGTTTATTCTAATTATTATGCAAATATTAATAGAGGTGTTTATACGCTTAGCCAAATTGCTACCGATAAGTATGAAGACGCAAGAGAAGTTGTTAAAGAATTTATAAATGCAGAGTCTTCTAAAGAAATCATTTTTGTGAAAGGGGCAACAGAAGCAATAAATTTAGTTGCATCGTCAGTCTCAGAAATAAAGCTTAAAAAAAATGATGAAATAATACTTTCACGTTTGGAGCATCATTCAAATATAGTGCCATGGCAAATTTCTGCTAAAAAATACGGAGCAAAGATAAAAATTGCTGAATCTGATGAAAACGGGAATGTTAGTTGTGAAGCGGTAATGAAAGAAGTGAGTCCTAAAACTAAATTTATATGTATCACTCATATTTCTAATGCATTAGGAACAATTTTACCAGTTAAGGAAATTTGTACAGAAGCTAAATCAAGAGGAATTTATACACTTATAGATGGCTGTCAAGCAGCACCGCTGTTAGGAATTGATGTACAAGATTTAGGTTGTGACTTTTATGTTTTTTCTGGTCATAAAACTTATGGACCAACAGGAATTGGAGTCTTGTATGGAAGAAAGGAGATTTTATCTGAAACTCCTCCATATCAAGGCGGAGGAGATATGATAGATAGAGTCACTTTTGAACATACTACTTATGCTGATATCCCCAGCAAGTTTGAGGCAGGAACTCCTAATATCGCCGGTGCAATTGGTTTAGGAGAGGCATTGAAATGGATGAAGAAAATAGGCATGAAAAATATACATAAACATTCACAAAAAGTTATTAGTGATGGTTTAAATATTTTAGGCAATATAAAAGGGATAAGAATAATTGGTGAGCCAAATAATAGAGGTGGTGTTATATCTTTCTTATATAAAAATATCCACCCTCATGATATGGGAACACTTTTAAATTCATATAATATTGCAGTTAGAACTGGACATCATTGTGCTCAACCTACAATGGATCGTTATAAAATATCTTCTACAGTGAGGGCATCTATAGGCTATTATAATACTAAAAGTGATTTTGAAGCATTAGCTGAAGGTATTTTAAAAGTAAGTAAAGTTTTTGAAAAAAATTAATATAATGATTATATTTTAAATCTATAAAAGAGCTAATTTTTGTGTTATAATTTTTTTATTAAAGTAAAGTAAAGGTTTTATTAAGTGGATATAAGCGAAAAAGATTCTAAAAATGTTATTAACGATTCAATAATCGAAGCTTTAGGAACAGTATATGATCCTGAAATACCAGTAAGTATATGGGAACTGGGGTTAGTATACAATATTGATATAGATGATAAATTTAATGTAGTGATTACCATGACTTTGACAACGCCTAATTGTCCAGAGGCTGAAACTATTCCAGATAGAGTTGCGGAAGCTGTTTCAAAATGTACAGATGTAGGTGATGTAAGGGTGGAAATTGTATGGGAGCCAACTTGGACTCAAGATAATATGAGCGAAGCAGCTAGATTAGAATTAGGATTTTAAAGGAAGTAAAGATGAACAAATTATCTAAACCGCGCCCAGAAATGATTACTATCACAAGTAAAGCATTAGCAAGAATAAAAGCTATTTTAGAAAAAGCTCCAGAAAACACTCTAGGAGTCAGGTTTGGTGTAAAAACTGGTGGTTGTTCAGGTATGACTTATGATGTCACTTATGCTTCGGAAGAGAAAGCAACTGATGAAAAGATAATAAAAGAGAATATAAATATATATATAGATGCTGCGGCAACTATGTTCTTAATTGGGTCTGAGGTAGATTGGAATCAAGATAAACTACAATCTAGTTTCACTTTTAATAATCCAAATGAGTCAGCTAGATGTGGTTGTGGAGAGTCATTTACGGTTTAATTTATATTTTCTTTGAAAGAAATATCGCAAGTTTTGTAATAGTTTTAATCCCATGAGTCATAACTTTAAAACCTTTGGCATCTTCAGCATTATGCTTAAGTGCAATGTTTTTATGTTCAATTTCTTCATTTCTAAATTTTGAAATTAATTGCAAAAGCTCTTTTTCTTGATTGTTATTTTTGAGTTTTTTTTGTTGAGATTTGTAGTGTTCATCAATTACTTCTTCTACAGCAACTGTACATGCCATTGCTGCTTTTCGATCTATCATAGCAGTAGTAATTCCTAATATATAACCTCCTAAACTCCAGAAGGGAGAAAGGGCTGTTGGTCTTATTCCTCTATCCACAAGCATTTTATTAAATACTTCCAAATGCTTTAATTCTTGTTGCGCCATTTTTTGTATTGTCTTATCATTTTTTAAAATAGCTAATTGACCTTCATATATTCGTTGTGCTCCAAATTCCCCAGCTTGATTTACTCTTATCATATCAGCAATTAGATTATTCTTAGATTTTTTAGTTATTAGATTTTTTGTCATATTACTTATTTTTTTATAATTTGTTTAATAGTTAATATAGTTAAAATTATTAAAGAAACCAGTCCATATATAAAACTCCATTGAACTAGAGTTACGCCAAGTACCTTGGGAGATATATGATCACAGGCTGCAACTGGCGAGCTATTTAACGCATTTTTTAATTCTTCTTTTAAACTTCCTATATTTTCAGTCATACCAGAGCATTCTAACGAAGCTGCCCACCATTGCAATTCTACTCCTATATGCCAGAAACTGATTGAAACGGTATATAATAGGCAGCAACATATTAAAATGGCTATTATATTTTTATCATAAAAGACAAGTCCTAATACACTTATTACAATTATAATAGCGAATCCATATCTTTGAAGCATGCATAAGTGGCAAGGATGGTAACCTAATATGTATTGTAAAAAAAAAGCAATTAAAAGAGCTAATATAGAAACTATTAAAGCAATGAGGATCGGGTGTGTAATAAAATTTTTATTATTTATATCCATCCTTAAAAATATAACCAACTAAATACTATTATAATAATAATTCCTAATATAAAAGTAACAAAACTAAAGTACTTATCAATAAATTTTTTAGCCGTATCTCCAAATATTCTAATTATGCCTGTTAATATAAAAAAGCGTGCCCCTCTAGAAGTTAAGGATGCTAAAATAAAAGTGATTAGATCTAAGTGCATTACACCAGAAGAGATGGTTATTAATTTATAGGGTATAGGGCTAAATCCAGCTATAAAAACTATTAGAGCCCCCTCTTCATTATAATTTTTTTCTAATAAATTAAATTGATTTTCTAGATGGTAGAACTCAATAATTGTCTGACCTATCGTGTCCCATAAAAAAATACCTATAAAATACCCAAATATTCCCCCTAATACTGAAAAGAAAGTAGCTATTAGAGCTAATCTGATCCATTTTAATGGCCTTGATA
>DQLC01000085.1 GCA_015660425.1 Alphaproteobacteria bacterium | reverse complement strand
TAAAAATAATGCAGCATGCAAGTGCCATTCCATCTCTTGAAGTTTAGTGGAGCCTAATACAAAAAATCTTCTAGATATTATATCAAATATAATTACACTTATTAAGGGTAAAGCCAACCAAGCACCTATTTTACCTATAGCTTCCAATATGCTTTCTAACTTAGAACTTATTTTTAATAATGTTTTAGCTGTGCCATTATCTAAGTTTTGATAAGATATATTCATTTTCCCCCCTAATTGAAACATTTAAAGAATTATAATATAAAATAATAATTCAAATTATTATATATTTTTAAGAACAGTTTTTATTAAACTGTTCTATCGAAGATATCAAAAGTTTGAAAGTTTTTTCTTAAAATATTTTTTGAATCTACTTGTAACCATTTATCAATTATTGTCGCATAAACACTTCTAAAATCAGTCGTATATTTTAAATTATCACCATCATCTAAACCTTTTACTAAGTCTGGTATTTGACCATAATGACCACCTTTAACAGAGGAACCAATGATAAACATAGGACCCGCTGAGCCATGATCCGTTCCAAGACTTGTATTTTCTGGAACTCTTCTCCCAAATTCAGTCATTACTAATAAAACTACTTCATTAGATTTACCCATTCTATCTAAATCATTCATGAACCCTCTAATAGCATCTGATGCATATGTAAGAAGTCTTTTATGTAAATTAGGCTGATGAACATGTGTATCAAATGCATTATCCCTAAAGGATGTATAGTAAAGTTTTGCGGGAACATCTGCTTCAATTAATGCAGCTATTTTATTTAAATCTACTGGGTCTATGCCATAATCAACTTGATGGGTATAGTTTGACCAAGCTTCACTTATAATACTAGAAGCTTCGTTTGCACTATTAGCTATTTCGTTTAAAAAATCTTGAGCAGAATTATTATTTGAATTGCTATTTACTGATTCTAATATAGATTTTTGTGAATAAAACCCTTCTCTTTGAAACCTTTGAGGGTGATCAAAAACAATTGGGACATGTTTTTGAGATTTTACGGCTAAAGACTGAGTTTTATCTACATTAATTATAAAATTTTTAGAAGAAGGAGGAGCCATATTATCAGCTAACCTTCCCAGCCATCCATATTCTTCACCACTATTTGGAGCAGCCGTATGCATATAAGCCATAGATGTGAAATGAGAGAATGATGGATTGTCATAACCACATCCATGAATAATAGCCATATTACCTTCTTTATAAAGTGCCTCAAGGCCAACTATTCCAGGATTAAATCCAAAATAATCATCAATTTTCAAAAGCTTATTTTCTTTTATACCTATATTAGGCCTATGTTTATAATAATTATCATCACCATATGGAACAATAGTATTTAGGCCATCATTTCCTCCAGATAATTCTAGTACTACTAATATCTTTCCATTTAATACATCTTTAGAAAGAGAATATTTTATAGGAATTAAAGAACTTAAAGATGCTGCAGTAGCAGCTTTTAAGAAAGATCTTCTTTTAATATGATTTTTCATAATTTTATCCTAACTGATATTCTGGTTGACTCATAATTAAATGTACTACCATTCTTAAGGAATCTTCTAAATAACTTTCAGCATCTTTAATATTAGTTGTCCCTAAGTTTTCTTCTAAAAATTTAATTAGCATCTTACGTTTATTATTATCAATTTTTACAGTTAAAAATCTGTCTATTAAATAGTCAATTGTCGATTCTGTATTATGAGCACCACTTTCAATAATCATTTTAGTGAAATTTATTTCTGCGGCATATCTTGGTATTGGTTTTACTTTAGATACAGCCATTTGCCAACCTTTATAGGAAGCATATCTAGTATTAAAATCTTCATCTCTATCAGCCATCATATTGCTTTCTGCCATCATCATGGATGCCCCCCCATTGCTAGACATTGTTGCACTGGTTATATCAGCACCTTTTCTTATAGCATCATGCATGATTATAATTTTTGGGTCAGGGGAATAAAAATCTTTGGCTATAAAATCTATATCTGGGTATAGAAAACTTCTTGCAAAATTACCACGCTCCATTAGTAAAGCTGGAGTAATCCAAGTTCTGCCTCCAGCCCACCCTGCTACGGTAGGAGGCCAAAACAAAGTTTGACCCATAGCAGTAGTAGATTGATTAAAATCTGGAATGCCTGGAGTATTATTTAATCCTAATTTCTTATATGTAGAGATTACAAGTTCCACTGGAGATTTAATATGAGAACCTATATTTTTTTCACTGTAAAAGTCTTTGGACAAAAAGATTGTTTTTAGAAGTGGTTTTAGTTCATAGTTATTAGATTTTAAAATTTCTGCATACAGGTTAATTATATTAATATCTAAATCTTCATTAACAAATTCTTTGTATATTTTTTTTACTATAAATTTTGCTGCAGCATCTTGAGATAGTAATATATCAATTACTTCTTCACCTGTAAAATTTCCAGTATGTGCTAAAATTATTTTTTCATTTGAATCATGTTTGTTTTTATTTACTATAAATTCTAGATCATTTGTGTCCCATCCTGTAAATGCTCTGGCTGCTTCACGAATATCTTTTTCTTCATAGTTGCCTACACCTAAGGTAAACAGCTCCATAATTTCTCTCGCAAAATTTTCATTTGGAGCTCCTTTTACATTTTGTCCTGCATCTAAAAAATACAGCATTGCAGGATCTTTTGCAGTGGCAACTAATAAGTTTCTAAAATTACCAGTGGCATGTAGTCTAAAGGTTTTATTTTGCAGTAATAATTTTCTATAATCACGCACTTTACTTTCATTATTTGCAAAATGATTATGCCAAAAAAGAGTCATTTTTTCTTCTAATGGCCTTGGAGAGTTTAGCATTCTATCTGCCCACCAATAGGCAACTCTTTGAGTTTCTAGCTTACTAGCTCTTAACCAAAAGAAAAATTTATTAACAATAGGTTGCATCCTTCTATTGCCAGATTTTTTAACTTTTATGCCAAGTGCTTCTCCTGTCTCTTTAGCGAGCTTAGTTGTTGCAGGTCTACTAGGAGGAAAATTTATTAAACCAGGATCATGAATATCTGACTCATCAAAGTCTTGCATATGATTAGTAGAAATATTTTCATAGTATACTAAATATTCTACAGCTTTTATGAGACCAAGTTTATAAATAAATAATATTTCTTCTGGATTGCCTCCAAACCCAGCTCTTTCTAACAAATGAGTTGCTTTGGATAGTGTCCAATCTTCGCTAGTAATAGGATTAATATTGCCTTGCCAGCCATTATTTTCTTTCGCTATAACCTTCATGGATAAACAAGAAAATAATAAAAAAATAAAAACTATGTTTATAAATATTTTAATATCTATTTTATTTTTAATCATTATAGATACATACACTTTCCTAGGTTGTATTTTAGTATAGCATAAATTTTATATATTAAAATAAAACATATCTATTAAATATTTATTTAGGTTATAAAGTTCTATGTTGAAAAATAAATATCAATTTTTTTATATTATGCTGGTATTATGCGTTGGTTATGCGGTAAGCCAGTTCTTAAGAACATCTGTTGGAGTGTTGTCTCCTAACTTAATGAATGATTTCGATATTAGCCCTGATAATATGGGATTATTAGGTGGTGTTTTTTTTCTATCTTTTGCACTATTTCAAATACCGGCTGGAATTTTAATTGATCGATACGGACCTCATAATGTTATGACATCTGTAATAGTGTTTGCTGTCTTAGGTTCTGTGATATTTGCTTTATCAAATTCTTTTATTGCTCTTCTAGTTGGAAGGATTTTAATGGGCCTAGGCTGTTCAATATGCCTAATGGGTTCTTTAGTTTTAATTACAAGGTGGGCAGAAAGAGATCAATTCTCTAAATTAGCAGGTATAATTTTGGCTATAGGTGGTTTAGGAGGCTTATTGGCCACTACTCCCTTGTCAGCATTCTCTGAATTATATGGCTGGAAGCTATCATTTTGGATAGCATCAATAATTACATTCTTAGTTATGATATTATACTATGTAGTATTAAGAGATACCAGAGAAGGTATAGCTATTAATAGAAATAAAGAACCTATATATTTAAAAAATATATTTGTTGTTTTCAAAGAAAGAAATTTTAAATATATGATACCCATGTCCCTAATGAGCTATTCTTCAATAGCGGTTATAATAGGATTATGGGGTGCTCCTTATTTAAAAGATGTACACGGTTTAGAGGTTGTTGAAAGAGGTAAAATTTTAATGATAATGGCAATATGTTGGAATCTAGGCTCGTATATTTTTGGAAGATTAAGTAGTATTTTTGGTAATTACAAAAGAGTGGTAATATTTGGTTCTTTAGGTGTAATAATATTACTTATAATTCTTTCTTTTATTTCAAATATCACAAGTATATATCTATATATATTATTTTGCACATTAGGGTTTTTTGGAGCGTTTAGTGTTGCTCTACTATCGCATTACCAAGTTTTGTTTGATAAAGAATATATGGGAAGGGCATTGTCAACTGCAAATTTTTTTAATTTTGGAGGGGTTTTTCTTATACAGTGGATTACTGGTAAAATAATTTTCTTTATGGGGGGTAATTCTTCAGGTGCCCCATTAGAAGCGTATAGAATAGCATTTTTATTTGTTGCTATTTTATTATCTATTTCATTATGTATATATATGTTATCTAATGAAGATAAAAAACATTTTTAAATTTTACTTTTTGAATATATAATTTTATTTTACAGGAGAATTAAAATGGAAAAAAAGATTAAATGTCGTGCAGCCGTTTTATTCGAAATGGGTTTACCTAGACCTTTTGCAAAAAGTAAACCAGTCAGAGTTGAAGAGATTGAATTAGATCCTCCTGGGTTTGGAGAAGTTTTAGTAAAAGTTTCTGCTGCTGGTTTATGTCACTCAGATTTATCTGTAGTAAATGGGAATAGACCTAGAGTTATGCCAATGGTTTTAGGGCATGAAGGGTCTGGAGTAGTTGAAGCATTAGGTGATGGTGTAGATAGTTTTGAAGTCGGAGATCATGTAGTTTATATTTTTGTTCCATCGTGTGGTAATTGTATCCCTTGTAAAGAAGGAAGGCCAGCTTTATGTGGGCCAGGACTAGCTGTTAATGGTGCTGGTACACTTTTATCAGGAGAGAAAAGAATACATTTAAATGGTGATTTAATTAATCACCAAGTTGGTGTTTCTTGTTTTGCTGAGTACACTGTTGTTTCTTCTAAGTCATTAGTAAAAGTTGATAAAACTCTTCCTTTAGATGAAGCTGCTTTATTTGGATGTGCTGTAATTACTGGTGCTGGGGCAGTATTTAATACTGCTAAAATTAGAGCTGGCTCTACAGTAGCAGTTATTGGGTTAGGAGGTACCGGACTTGCTGCATTAATGGGTGCTAAAGCAGCAGGGGCATCAAAAATTATAGGAATAGATTTATTAAAAGAAAAGTTAGATATAGCTAAGCAATTAGGAGCAGATGAAGTTTATAAAGCAGACGATCCTAATTTATTAGAAAATTTACGTACTTTTACTAATGGTGGCGTACATTATTCTTTTGAATGTGCGGGTTCCGAAAAAGCAATAGAATTAGCTTATAAAATTTTAAGAAGAGGAGGAACAACAGTCTCTTCAGGTTTATCACACCCTGACAAAAGTTTTTCTATACAGCATGTGGATTTAGTTGCCGGTGAGAAGACTATTAAAGGTTCTTTTTTAGGGAGTTGTGTTCCTGATAGAGATATTCCTGCGTATATAGATCTTTATAAAGCAGGAAGATTACCTGTGGATAGGTTAATGAGTGATCATATAACTTTAGATGAAGTAAACGAAGGTTTTGATAAGCTTTCAGATGGTAGTACTGTAAGGCAAGTCATATCTTTTAATTAAAGAGTAGAACTTATGAGAGATAATGAATTAAAAGCACGACAAGATCTTGCTGCTGCATATAGATTAGCTGATCATTTTGGTTTTTCGGAGGGAATAGATAATCATCTAACATTATCTTTGCCAGATGAGCATGATAAATACTTATTAATTCCTTATGGTTTACACTGGTCTGAGGTTACTGCAACATCATTATTAATTGTAGATGGTGAAGGTAATAAAATTTCTGGTGAGGGTTATGCTGAACCAACTGCTTTTTTAATTCATGGAGCTGTTCATAAAGCAAGTAAAAAAAATAAATGTGTAATGCATACTCATATGGAGTCGGCATTAGCTATAACTATGCAAGATAAAGGTAGATTATTAATGGCAGACCAAAATGCTTGTAGATTTTATAGTAACATTAATTATTTAGATGCGTATGAAGGATTAGTTTTAGATAAGCATACAGCTGAACCTATAGGTAGAGCTATGATTGATAATGATGTGTTATTTTTAGCTAATCATGGTATTATTGTTACTGGCAATAATGTATATGAAGCATGGGAATCTTTGTATTATTTAGAGAGAGCATGTAGGGCTCAAATTTTATCAATGTCGACAGGAAAAAAATTAAAAATAATTAAAGGACAGATTGCAAAAAAGGTTGCTGATCAGATAAAAGAAGAAGCAAAGGGTGAGTCAGCTAATTCATATAGGCATTTTGAAGCATTAAAAAGAATATTAATAAATAAAGGTAGTGGTGATTATATAGATTAATTAATTTGTTTTGGTTTTTGTTTTTGTTTTTGTTTTGGTATTGGTTTTTGATGGTAATGAAGAAAATGGAAAAGGTTTTTGATCAGTCTTATAAGATATATAATCAAATATTTGTAATAGATAAGCTATAATTTGATTTGCAAGGCTAACTAATCTTGCATTAGGAATCCCTTCAAATAGTTGAAATCCAAATTGAATAACTGATAAAGCTAATAGGGGCCAAATAAATATATAGGCTATAACTCCAAATGCAATCATGTAGGGTAATCTAAGTAAGGCAGGATTGAAATTAGGTTTACTAATATTAAACTTTTTAAGTTTATTAATCATTTTTTTTTCCAAATCTGAAATTTACTATATTACATCAATTTGTTATTGGTCAAATATACATTTATAAATTATTTAAATAATTTCTTGTTTCTATACATTTTTTATGTCAGCATTATTTTTACATATGGTATTAAATATAATTTTTATTTTATTTTAATATTTCTTGGGAGGAAAAAATGACAAATAAAGTAAGTAGAAGAACCTTTATACAGGGTTCAGCAACTGTTGGTGTAGCTGCTACTGGAGCCGGTGCTATATTAACTAATACAAAAGAATCATGGGCTCTTAGTACAGAAGTTCTGTCTGGAGATACAGCTCTATCACTTCTTATTATGGCTCGTTTACTATATCCGCATGATTTTTTAGGGGATCAGT
>DQLC01000077.1 GCA_015660425.1 Alphaproteobacteria bacterium | reverse complement strand
TGAAGTACTCCTACCTTAATAGTATCAGCAGCTATACTAATAGATGAAATAATAGTTATAGCTAAAACTGCAATTAATATTTTTAATTTTTTCATAATTCTACTCCTTTTCAATTAAATTAACTTATTACTATTAATTATAAGCATGTTTCATGCCAACTATATTAACCTAGTTTTCTTAATAATCAGTATACTTATATTAAATTTTGATTAATATTTAGGCATTATATAAAATGTATGATTAATATTTGCACAATTATTCAGATTTTACAACAATCATAAAACTTATTTCATTGCTATTTACTGAAACTTATTTAAACATAAATTATGCCAAGCAATTTGATAAATAAAGTACCTTCAATAAGAGCCGTAGCAATGCCTGCTGATACAAATCCTTCCGGAGATATATTTGGTGGATGGGTATTAAGCCAAATGGATCTTGCAGGAAGCGTTTTAGCAAGGCAAATTACTAAAAATAGAGTTACTACTATTGCTGTAGATAAAATGCGCTTTCACAAACCCATAATGATAGGAGATATAGTTAGTTTTTATACAGAAGTTAGTAAAATAGGAAACACATCCATAACAATTGACATAGTTACAATGGTTAACAGAAAAGATGAAAAATTAGGAGAAGATCAAGCAATAATAGTAACTGAAGGAAAGTTTGTTTATGTATCTATTGATTCAAAAGGAAAACCTATAAAAATAGAATAAATCCTACCCTAACATATCTTCCCATATATTAGTTGCCCAATCCCAAGCATTAGCTTTTATAATAGATGATCTGTTTGGTGATAAACCAGTAGCTCCTGGAATACTTTTTATTTTATTTTCTTCTTTATTATAATCATACACTGCACTTACAGATATTCCCTCCTTAGATGAAACCAAACTATAGCAAGTATTAATTAAGGAAGGAGACACTTTTTCTAAATCATATAATTCTGCTATAACTGCTAAAGCACATACTTTACCCATGGAATTAGCTATATAACCAGACTTTGGTACCCTTCCAACATTTGATTGAGAAGTTGAATCACCAATGATAAATATATCCTCTGCAATAGTAGAACTAAAATCATATGGATTAACCGCTGCCCAATTAGAACCTTTATTAATAAGCCCAGTTGCTTTCAATAACTTAGGAGCTCTTTGTGGAGGTATTAAATTAGCAACATCACATTTTATATCATCAAAATCTGTAATAAAATTTTTATTAGAATTATCTATCCCAACTACGCCTGAATTTGACCTATATTCAATTATATCCGAATAAAACTCATCCCATGCCTCCTTAAATAAAGCTCCTTTAGAGATAATTTTTTGATTAGAATCTAATATAATTAATTTTGTATTTTTTTTATGCTTTTTTAAATATGAAGCAATGAGCGAAGCTCTTTCGTATGGGCCTGGAGGACACCTATATGGACCTAAAGGAATAGAAATTGCAACAACTCCTCCGTTAGGTAAATTTTTAATATTATCAGAAAGTAGTTTAGTCTCATAGCCTGCTTTCCAAGCAGAAGGAAAATGCCCTATAGAATTTTCATTCCAGTTTTCTATAAAGGAATAATCTAATTCTACACCAGGGGAAAGAATTAATTTATCATAACTTATCTCTTGCCCATCAGTTTTAATTACCTTTTTACCTGAATCAATATTTATAGCTTTTTCATGAATAAACTTGATATAATATTTATTTTTTAAATTATCAAAACTAAAGGTAATATCTTCCATCGTTTTTAACTGACCTATTACCCAATTAGACATAGGACAAGAAGTAAATTGCCTATTTTGATCTATTATTATTACTTCTACCTCAGGACTTATTTTTTTTATTGTTTTAGCGGCGCTTAATCCACCCCAGCCTGCCCCAAGTATTACAACTCTTCCAGGACTTTTTGCATTAGAATTATGTATATTTATGAATGGTAATAAAGATGAAACAACACTTAAATTTCCAATTCTTTTTAATAAAAGTCGTCTATTCATTCTTAATTCCTTGTAAAGAATAATATTTAGAAATAATTCTTAATTGTACATCATCATACCCATTAGATATTATTCGCATTAAGTAATGTTCACGTTGACCTGTTTGATATTCAATCAATGAATTATATATATAATCTTCCTCTAACCCAAACAAACTAGGAATACTTAGGTCTTTACTTTTTCCATGACAACCTAAACAAGGCAAAGACAAACTTTCACCTTTAACAAAACTTTCAGAAAAATCTGCAAAAGCATTAACGCTTACTGATACAATATATAAAACTAATAATACCCTGATATACCTCATATATGTATAATACAATAATTTAATATATTCTTAAAGTACTCATTGGTATAAATTTAATTAATAAAACTAAAAATAAATTTATATGATAACTTTAAATAATTTTTATATAATACAATAAATATAATAATAAATTAAAATTTAATAATTTAGGCAAAGCTTTATGAATAATAACATTAAAAATGGTCCTTTAAAGGGGTTAACTGTTTTAGACTTAACAAGAGTATTAGCAGGGCCTTATGCAACAATGATACTTTCAGATCTAGGTGCCAGAATAATAAAGGTTGAACCACCTACTGGTGATGATTCTCGTGAATTCAGTCCTTTCATTAATGACCAGTCAGCATATTTTGCATCTCTAAATAGAGAAAAAGAAAGTATTAAAATAGACTTAAAAGATAAAAAAGATAGAATTATTTTTGATGCTTTAATTAAAAAATCAGATATTTTAATAGAAAATTATAAACCAGGTACAATGAATAAATTAGGATATGGATATGAAAAACTATCAAAAAATTTCCCTAATTTAATTTACGCTTCTTGCAGTGGGTTTGGACAGACAGGGCCATTGGCATCTAAACCAGCATACGATATGATAGTTCAAGGCATGGGTGGCCTTATGAGTGTAACTGGTCACGAAGGACAAGAACCTGTCAGAGTTGGGACTTCTATCGGAGATATTACAGCAGGTCTATTTACTACTATTGGAATACTTGCAGCTTTAATAGACAAAAATAATATTAACAAAGGACAATCCATTGATGTATCAATGCTAGATTGCCAAATTGCTATACTAGAGAATGCAATAGCTAGATATTTTGCTACTGGCAAAAGCCCGCCTCCGGGTGGGTCACGTCATCCTGCAATTGCTCCTTTTGAATGTTATAGATGCATGGATGGTTATATTGTAATGGCCTGCGGAAACAACAAAATGTTTGAAAGAATGTGCAAAGCAATGAATTGTATAGAATTAAGTTTTGATGAAAGATTCATAACTAATCCTAAACGTGTTGAAAATGTAATCAATCTTAAACAAGAGTTAGAAAAATTATTTATTACCAAACCCATTCATTATTGGATTCAAACTTTAGAAAAAGAAAATATTCCTATTGGACCACTTAATAATATTGAGCAGGCAGTTAATTCTGAACAGATAATAGCAAGAAATATGATTGTTAACATAGAAGATAATAATTTAAATAATTTCTCTGTAGCTGGAAACCCGATTAAAATGAGCCTACATGAAGACCGTAAATCTAGAGATAAAGTTCCGCAACTAGATGAGCATCGAGAAGAATTATTAAAAGAACTGAAACTAGAAGAATAATATGAGTTTTACTTTTGAAATGTTTCTTACTTTATCCATAATGCTTTTCGCAATTATTGGATATTCTACCAGAAAGTTTCCAGTTGATGCAGTTTCAATATCAGTATTAGGATTACTATTCTTAATTTTTGAAATCCACCCTGTTAATGGTATTAATTTTGATGATTTTATTGCAGGTTTCTCTAACCAAGGACTATTAACTGTTATGGCACTATTAGTAGTTGCCCAAGGAGTTTATTCTACAGGGATACTTAATACCTTTGTTGATAATATTATGCATTTAAATAGAGATCTTCAAACCAGTAAAAACACACTATTAATTTTATTATTATTAATTGTTGCAATAATCTCTAGCATAATGAATAACACTCCAATTATTGTCATATTTATTCCTTTAGTATCTATTCTTGCAGAAAAAATGAAATTATCCATTAGTAAGGCTCTCATACCTTTAAGTTATGCGGGGATATTAGGAGGAATGACTACACTTGTAGGATCTAGTACAAATATTATAGGAGCAGAAGTAGCTAAAGATTTAGGTGTAGAGGGAATAAATTTTTTCAGCGTAACTATACCTGGCTTAGCTATAGCCATTCCTGGGATATTATTTGTTTTATTTATTCTTCCTAAACTTATGCCTAAAAGAATTAACATGTCTTCATCATTATCAAATGATCAAAATAAATTTATCGCACAAATAGAAATAGATGGAGAAAGTAACTTAATAGGAGAAACATCATTAAGTGGAACTTTTAATGCTTTACCAGATATGAAAGTTCTTTTAATTCAAAGAGGCGAACATTCTATATCTCCCTACCAATCCACTAAAATTCAAAAAGATGATATAATCGTTGTTTCAGCTGAAAGAAAAGTTATTGAGAATGCTTTAATTAAATATGGTGAGCAACTTCATCCAACACTTTCTGGTGCTGATGAATATAATTTTGCCAAGAATGATAATCATATACATTCAGGTGAACAAATACTTGCAGAAGTTCTCATTTCTCCAGCATCTAGCATGACAGGCCGAGACCTTGAGGAATCTCGTTTTAGAAAACTTACTAATTGCATAGTTTTAGGCATAAAAAGAAGCTCACGTATTTATAGGGAGCAAATAACAGATATTGTCATAGAAGATGGAGACGTTTTACTAATTCAAGGTTCTAAAAATTCAATTGCTAATCTCAAAGATTACCCAGATATACTTTTGCTAGATCATACGTCATCTATTTTACCTAGAAAAAAGTTTGCAAGACGATCTCTAGCTATATTTATCTTTACTGTCATTACTATAGCGTCAGGCATCATTCCAAGTGTAGCAGCAGCAATGATAGGAGCTGCTGCTATGCTAGCTTCTAGAGTTTTAAGTGCAGAAAGAGCTATAAACTCACTTAATAGACATGTCTTTTTAACTATAGTTTCCATGCTTGCCTTAAGTCACGCAATAGAAGCAACGGGACTTGCAAACTATGGTGCTTATTTTATGTTAAATAGTTTAACTGAATCAAGTCCAGCATTAATTATTTCAATACTGTTTTTAATTGTCTCTATAATGACAAATTTTTTAACTAATAATGCAAGTGCGGCTCTTTTTATGCCGTTAGGAATATCCTTAGCAACCAATTTAAATTTGGATGTTATGCCATTTGTAATAACGATTATTTTAGCAGCTAACTGCTCTTTTGCAACACCATATGGTTACCAAACTAATTTATTAGTTATGGCTGCAGGAGATTATAAGTTTAAGCACTTTATAAAAGGAGGAGTGCCTTTAACTCTTATATGCTGGTCATGTTTTAGTTTATTTGCGCCATGGTATTATAATCTATATTAATCTTTAAATTTGTTGTAAATTATATATATGACAATAAATATTAAAAAACCTTTACAAATTTTTTATGGTACTTCTCCGCAAGTCTGCCCATATCTACCTAAAAAAAATGAAAAAAAAATTGTTACTGAAATTTCTGGTTCTCAGGCTAATGAACTAAATTTTAAACTTACAAATGCTGGTTTTCGACGTTCTCACAGGACAGCTTATAGGCCTGCCTGCAATGATTGTAATGCATGTATTCCTGTAAGAATAAATGTTTCTAATTATATGCCAAATAGATCATTAAAAAGAGCAAAAAAATCAGCCTCTGATCTATTATGTGTTGAAAGACCTCCTATTGCTACAAGGGAGCAATTTGAATTATTTTATAAATACCAAATAAATAGGCATAATGATAGTGATATGGCAGAAATGAATTTTAATGAATATAGAGCTATGATAGAAGATACTCCAGTAAATACATGTGTATATGAATTTAGAGATAAAGATAATTTATTAATTGCCGCCAGCCTAACAGATAAAGTAGAAGATGGCTTAAGTGGTATTTATAAATTCTTTTCTCCAGATAGAGTAAAGCATAGTTTAGGTATGTGGATAATAGATTGGCATATAGAAGAAACTATTAGATTAGGACTTAAATATGTTTATCTAGGATATTGGATAAAAGAATCTCCAAAAATGTCTTATAAAAGTAAATTTATAGGACTAGAAAAATTAACTAATAATACTTGGACAAATTTTAAAGATTAAACTTAATAGGAGACAGAAATGAAAAATAAGAAATCCAAGCCTATATACAAAAGAAGAGATATTCTCATAGGCGCTACAGCTATTACAGCAGCAGGAGTTTTAACTGCATGTAAAGAAAATATAAGCGGAGGAACTCCGGAAAATCCAGAAAAATCTACTTCTATATCTAAGAATATTATACAATGGAGAATGGTTACATGTTGGCCTAGAGATTTTCCTGGTGGAGGAACACATTCTCAAAAATTAGCGCAAAGAATTACAGAAGCTTCAGATGGAAGATTAGAAATTAAAAATTATGCTGCAGGTGAATTAGTTCCAGCTTTTGAAGTATTTGATGCGGTAAGAGAAGGAACTGCTCAATGTGGCCATGCTGCACCTTACTATTGGATTTCTAAACATAAAGCTATTCCTTTCTTTTGCACAGTACCAGGCGGAATGACAGCATCAGAGAAAACGGCATGGATACTATATGGTGGAGGACAGGCTTTATGGGATGAATTGTATGCTGAATTTGGTGTAAAAAGTTTTTTAGCTGG
>DQLC01000011.1 GCA_015660425.1 Alphaproteobacteria bacterium | reverse complement strand
TGAATTATATGCGGAATTTGGTGTAAAAAGTTTATTATCTGGAAATACTGGTGTTCAAATGGGAGGCTGGTTTCAAAAAGAAATTAATTCTGTTGAGGATTTCCGAGGAATAAAAATGCGTATGCCTGGTTTAGGAGCTGAAGTAGTTAATAGAATGGGTGGAACAGCCGTAAATATGCCGTCTGGAGAAATCATGCCTGCTTTACAATCAGGAGTAATTGACGCGGCTGAATGGGTTGGACCCTGGAATGACCTTGCCCTAGGATTTTATAAGGTAGCTAAATACTATTATGGACCTGGCTTCCATGAAGGAGGAACAACTAATGAATTAATAATGAATAAAGAAAATTATGAAGCATTGAGTCCAGACTTAAAAGCTATTGTAAAGCATGCATGTCATGCGAGTGCCTTAGAAGCTCCTGCAGAATATTTTGCGAATAGCGGTTTATCTTTAGATGTATTAACTAATAAACATAATGTTGACGTAAGATCATTTCCAAAAGATGTAATTAAAAAAATGTTTTCTATATCTAAAGAAGTAGTAGATGAAACAGCTTTACTTGGAGAATTACACAGCAAAATACATAAAAGCTGGAGCGATTTTTTAAAACAGTCAATGAGATATCAAAAATATAGCGATTATGGTTATATGAGAGATAGAGCAGAAGCATATAATATATAAGGGAGAAATTTTATGAACAGAAGAAAAATATTAAAAGCTGCAGCTATAGGTACTATTTTAGCTTCAACTGCTGCATGTAGTAAAGATTCTGATAAAAGTTCTAATGAATCTACTTCTATTAATAAAGGAAAAATAGAATGGAAAATGGTTACTACTTGGCCAAAAAATTTTCCTGGACTTGGAACAGGAGCTCAACGTATTGCAGATTCCATTACAATCATGTCAGAAGGGCAATTATCTGTTAAACTTTTTGCAGCTGGTGAATTAGTTCCTCCTTTTGAAAGCTTTGATGCTGTAAGACAAGAAACAGCACAAATGAGTCATGGAGCCAGTTATTATTGGATTAATAAAAATAAATCAACACCATTTTTTGCTGCAGTTCCAGGCGGCTTAACAGCTCAAGAACATAATGCGTGGATACATTATGGAGGAGGACAAGCATTATGGGATGAATTATACGCAGAATTTAATGTAAAAGGTTTTTTAGGAGGAAATTCTGGAGTTCAAATGGGAGGCTGGTTTAAAAAAGAAATTAATTCATTAGAAGATTTCAAAGGATTAAAAATGAGAATGCCAGGCCTTGGTGCAGAAGTAATTAATAGAATGGGTGCTACCGCTGTAGCTTTACCAGGAGGAGAAATTATGCCTGCTTTACAATCGGGAGCCATAGATGCAACAGAATGGGTTGGACCCTGGAATGACTTAGCATTTGGGTTTTATAAAGTTGCTAATAATTATTATGGTCCTGGTTTTCATGAACCAGGCACACATACTGAATGTATTGTAAATAAAACAGCTTATGACGCACTACCTATTCATTTAAAAAATATTGTTGAACATGCGTGCGTATCAGAAAATAATAGAATGTTAGCTGAGTTTACTTATGCAAATAATGTTTCACAAAAAAAGCTTATTGACCTTGGGGTCAGTATTAAAAACTTCCCAAATGATGTTTATAAAGAAATGTTTGCTATCAGTAACGAAGTCGTAGCAGAAACTGCAAATGAAGGGGATATTAATAAAAGAATTTATAATTCATGGTCTAAATTTAAAAAAGAAGCTAGAGAAAGAGCCCCTTTTGCAGAACAAGGTTATATGGAAAGAAGAGGATAAAAGTTTTAGGTACTTTTCATTTTACAAAATGGTAGTAGTATAATTGGTATAAATGCCACCCACATTATAATATATGTAATATTATTTACTGCCATTACAAAACCTTCCCTAAGCCCTAACAGCTCCATAGCTAAAATTGTTTTATATTCAGGATTTAGGCTTGATAACATAGGAAGGGTTTTAAAAACACTTTCCATTTTTTGACTAAACCCAGAAATTATTTGTGGGCCATTAATAAGCATATTAGATATACCTCCATAATACATGAGACGTAACTTTTCTAAGAAAATATTCGTAGTCGCAATAGAAACAGCTCCTCCTAATCTTAAAATAAGATTAAATAAAGATGCAGCATTTTGTATACCTTTTTTTGTTACAAACAACATTGCAATATATTGATTACCAACCCAAAGTAATTGGGAACCTATTCCTCTTAATACTTGAGGCCAGAATAATTCTTTGAAACCAAACTCTGGGGTCATGTTTAACAAAAGCCATGTCCCTATCAGGGTAAAAATGCATCCTGAAAATATTAAAAATCTAGCTCCGAATATATTTATTAATACACCTACAAATGGACCTATCGCCATCCAAGATAGGCCCATTACAGAAACTATTATACCTATATCCCAAGGACCAAGTCCTTTAACTTCTCCTAAAAATACTGGTAATAAAAAAATTGGTGCATAAATTGAAACTCCAAATACTATTACATTGATGCAGCCAATACTAAAATTTCTATCTAAAAAAATTGATAAATCAATTATTGGATATTTTGCTGTAAACTCTCTAATAAAAAATAATAATAAACTAGTAAATGATAAAATTGAACAAATTCTAATTACTGAAGATTCATACCAATCTAATCTAGAACCTTCCTGAATAGTTATTAAAAATAGTAAAAGTCCTACTGCTAATAAAACTATCCCGTAATAGTCAATCTGATTAACTAGGTGTCTCTCCTTATCATCTAGGTCTATAAATATATATGCTAATACCAGTAAAACAATTCCAATAGGTAAATTATACAAAAACATCCATCGCCAGCTTATCATTTCCGTCATATAGCCTCCGATAGCCGGCCCAAAAGCTATAGAAGAAACACCTATAGTTGCAGTTAAGGCTAAAGCAAAAGGCAATTGCTTTGGAGTAAATAGAATATAAATACAAGAGAACATTAATGGCATAAGAGCTCCACCAAAAAAGCCTTGCATAATTCTAAAGCCTACTAATACATAAAAGTTACTAGTTGAAGCAGCTCCAATACATGCAACTAAAAAGCCAGAAAGACCTATTAAAAATAATAATCTAATAGATATTAAACGAGATAACCAGCCGGCAAATGGGATAATAACAACCTCCGCCATTAAATAAGCTGACATAACATACGAAACTTGATCTAGACCTACGTTTAAAGCACCTTGTAAATTTCTAATTGAAGAACCAACAACCTGCATACTTATGACATTTAAAACAAATCCAAATAATATAATGAGGAACATGCCTAAATTTTTATAGTTAATATCTGCCAAATTATTTTCCAAATGGTATAAAGATATATCTTTAAGTATTTTAAAATATATGATCTTATAATACATTTGACTTAACAATTGCTAATTATTGACTTCAAATATGCATTTTAAGAGGGGCAATTATGAATAATCAGAATATAGAAGTATGGGGTTTTAAAACTTTTAGACCTTTTAGGATATACTGGGCTCTAGAAGAATTTAATTTACAATATAGAAGTTACAAAATTGGATCTCGAACAGGTGAAACACAAACAGCTGAATATCTAAATTTAAATCCTAAAGGAAAAATTCCTTTTTTTAGACACAATAACGTACATATAAATGAAAGCGTAGCAGCAATGAATTATGTTGTTAATAATTTTGATAGACCCGCTGACTTTTATATCCCTTTATCAGCAAAGGATAAAGCTAAAATTGATGAATGGTCATATTTTTGCGCAATGGAACTTGATTCACTTGGTGTTTATATTTTAAGAAGGCATCAACCAGTTCAAAAACATGGACTTTCTAATCTATATGGAGAAGCTCCAAATGCTGTAAAGACATCTATAGAGCATGTTGATAGAATGTTAAAAGCCTGTGAAAGAGATGTTCCTAACGAAAATTGGCTTTTAGGTGGTAGCCCTAGTTGTGCTGACATTATGTTTATGAGTTGCCTACAGGTTATAAAACTATTTAACTTAGAAATTAAAAGTGATAAAATACAATCTTATTACAAAAGAGCAGTTCAAAGAAAACAATACATAAGTGCTATGATTAAAACTTATGGACACCCTAATCTTGAAGAGTATACAATAGAAAATCAATCTAAATAATATCACGAGTAATCATATGAAGAATAAAGGACCTTTGTCAGGAATAAAAGTTATAGACTTAACAGCTATGGTTTCTGGACCAGTATGTACAATGATGCTTGGAGATCAAGGTGCAGATGTTATTAAAATTGAGCCCTTATCAGGAGAATTAATGAGAAGTGTAGGAGCATCTAATAATGGTATGACAACCTCATTTCTATGCAGTAATAGAAGTAAAAGATCACTAACTTTAAACTTAAAAGATAAAAAAGGTATAGATATATTAAAACAATTACTTGTTAGTGCAGATGTTATAGTTCAAAATTTTAGACCTGGTACTATGAAAAGAATGAGATTGGACTATGAAGAAGTAATAAAAATTAATAAAAATATTATATATACTTCCATTAGTGGTTTTGGAGAAAAAGG
>DQLC01000032.1 GCA_015660425.1 Alphaproteobacteria bacterium | reverse complement strand
GAAAGAAAGTGATAACTATTTTTCAAACTCCCATCCTATGTTTGGAGTAGTAACAGAATGGTATTACCGTTGGTTGGGTGGAATACGACCAGACCAAAAACATCCTGGGTTTAAAGAGTTTATTCTAAATCCTTCAACACCAAAAGGACTTGATTATGTAAACTCTACCTATAACTCTCCTTTTGGAAAAATTGTATCCAATTGGAAAAAAGAATCTAACGATTCATATCGCTATGAAATGGTAATTCCTGAAGGCAGTATTGCCAATGTATCACTACAAGTTTCATCATCCCAAGAAATAAAAATAAGAAATAGATTAAGTAATATTGATATAGTAAATATCAAAAACTTAAAAAGTGGAAATTTTAAACTAAATAATGGGGATTATATAATTAGGATTTCTGAGATAAAATAAAAAAGTATCGTATGCTTATGACTATAAAAAATATTATAAAATACTTTCTCATTTTTTGTTCTGTGCTAGTTTCATGTTCTGGAGATAAAGACACAAAAGTTTCTATTAATTATACAACTATAAGTAAAGTAGCAAAAAGTATTTCTAACAAATCCTTTAACCCCTCGACCTTACTATGGCATAAAAAACCTGCCGTAGAGTGGGAAAATGCCTTTCCAGTGGGAAACGGAAGACTAGGTGCCATGGTATATGGTGGAATAAAAGAAGAAAAAATTCAACTAAACGAAGACACTTACTGGTCAGGAGGCCCCTATTCTACTGTAGTAAAAGGAGGATATAAAGAGTTACCAAAAATTCAAAAACTTATTTTTGAAGGAAAACCACTAGAAGCACATAAAATATTTGGGAGACACCTTATGGGATATCCCGTAGAACAACAAAAGTATCAAGCTCTTGCTAATCTTCACCTGTTTTTTAATGAAGACTTAGAAGTAGAAAATTATAAGAGGTGGTTAGATCTCTCAGAAGGAATTGCTGGAGTAGAATATACAGTCGGTGGGGTTACCTACCTACGTGAAGTATTATCTTCTCATGTAGACCAGACCATTGCAATTCGACTTACAGCAAGTAAACCCGGTATGATTAACTTTAATACTGAGTTAAGGGGAGTAAGAAATAGCGCTCATTCAAACTATGCAACTGACTATTTTCGCATGGATGGAAAAGGAGAAAATGAGTTAATCCTTACTGGAAAATCTGCTGATTACATGGGAATAGAAGGAAAATTAAGGTATGAAGCACGTGCGCAAGTACATGCTAATGGCGGTAAAGTAGAAAGAAATGGAACTAAAATTAAGGTTAGCAATTCAAATTCTGCGACCATCTTATTTGTTGCAGCTACAAACTTCATAGATTATAAAGATGTCAGTGGAAATGAGAAAGCTAGTGTTCAACACTATTTAGAAAATCTAGAAAACAAAGATTATGCTACCATTAGAAATGGTGCACTAAAAGACTATAAAAATTTATTTGAACGTGTAGAACTGGACCTACCATCCACAAGCACTTCTTACCTACCAACGGATGAGCGCATGGTAAGCATTCAGACAGATCCAGACCCACAAATGTCTTCCCTATCATACCAATTTGGAAGGTATGTATTAATCTCTTCAAGTAGACCAGGTACACAGCCTACAAACTTACAAGGTATATGGAATAAAGATATGAACCCTTCATGGGATTCTAAGTACACAACAAACATAAACACAGAGATGAACTACTGGCCTGCAGAAGCATCAAATCTCTCTGAATTAACCGAGCCATTATTTAAAATGATTGAAGAACTTACTGACCAAGGGGCACAAGTTGCTAAAGAACACTATGGTGCTAAAGGATGGGTTTTTCATCAAAATACAGACATATGGCGTGTTGCAGCACCAATGGATGGACCTACATGGGGAACATTTACTGTTGGTGGCGCTTGGCTAACAACACATCTTTGGGAACATTATCTATACACTCAAGACATAAATTTTTTAGAAAAAGTGTACCCAATTATAAAAGGTTCAGTTGATTTTTTTATGGATTTTCTTATTGAGCATCCTAATGGAAAATGGTTAGTTACCAATCCATCAAACTCTCCAGAAAATCCTCCAGAAGGACCAGGATATGAATACTTCTATGATGAGGTTACTGGAATGTATTATTTTACTACAATAACTGCTGGAGCTACCATGGATATTCAGATACTAAAAGATCTTTTTAAATATTATGGTCAAGCTACTGAAATACTAGGAAGAGATACTGAATATGCTTATGAAGTTCTAAAAAGTAGAGAACGCTTAGTGCCTTCTCAAGTTGGAAAAGATGGGACCTTACAAGAATGGATGGAAGACTATGGACAATTGGAAGAAAAACATAGACATTTCTCTCATATGTATGGTTTATTTCCAGGCAATGTCCTCTCAAAGACAAATACCCCAGAATTTATTGAACCAATTAAAGCTGTTCTTGAACAACGAGGTGATGGTGGCACAGGTTTTTCAAGAGCGTGGAAAATGGCACTTTGGGCTAGGCTATCAGATGGAGAAAGAGCAAATTCAATATATAAAAGTTATCTTCAAGAGCAATGCTACTTATCTCTATTTGCTAAATGTTATACACCACTGCAAGTCGATGGTACTTTAGGAGTAACTGCTGCTATTTCTGAAATGCTAGTTCAATCGCATGAAGATGGAATTGAATTATTACCCGCACTACCTAAAGAATGGGATTCTGGAAGGTTTAAGGGAGTATGTACAAGAGGTGCTTTTGAACTTGACATGATGTGGAAAAACAATGCTATAAAAACTGTAAAAGTGCTTTCAAAAGCGGGGAAAAATTGTAAAATTAGTACAGATAAAAACCCACAAATTTTTGCTGATGGTAAACAGATACAGGTTAAAGAAAATAATGGATTTATTGAGTTCCCAACAGAGAAAGGAAAAATCTACACCCTAGAATATTAATAATGTCACTTATACAAAAAATAGTTTTATTAATTATTATTACCACATTTTCATGTACTAAAAAAAATAATGTAAATATAAATTATAGGGATAAGGACAGTGCACTATCAAACTATGATGTTAGCTATGAAACTGGTAATTGGGAACATCCAGAGTATGGTAAAGCTTTTGAATCAAAAGGTAATCATAGAGTACTAATAAAAACACCTAAAAATTCAAAAGGAAATTATCAAGTAAGCATTCCATGGCGTAGAAGAGATGATAACCCATATGAAAAAGACATTATTATAGTTGACGCAAGCACAAACACCCTGATCTCTAACAAATATATTATAGAGTTAAATAATGAATATGGCCATCTTATATTTCAATCAAATACAAAATCAGAATTATACTATGTGTATTATCTTCCTCATAAATCAACAGGAGGTTATTACCCTAAACTAGAATATATAAAACCAACTAATAATCAAAATACATTATGGTTAGAAAAAATAGATATAGAAAGTACACCAAAAGCTGAAGTTGTTATCTTCCAGTCTATAGATGATTTTCATAGCTTCTTTCCTATGGAAGTTATTGCAACAAAAAAAGAAGTAGAAAGCTTCAAACAAACTTTTGAGAAAAAATATTATTTATTTCCTGAATACAGAGAAAATTCAATAAAACTATTTGACTACCTCCCATTCAGATGGATTTCAAGTGCAAAATTGATTAATGGTATATCAGATAAAGTTTCTAAAGGAGAATATTTTTCATTTCAGATTGGAGTATATTCTCCTGAATACCAATTAGAAGATCTATCTATAAAATTTTCAGACTTTAAAGGTGCATATGGAAATTCTATTTCTAAAAATATGATTACCTGTTTTAATACAGAAGGAACAGATTTAAATGGAAAAGATTTTAATAAAACATTCCATGTAGATAAAGGAAAAACGCAAGCACTTTGGTTTGGAGTAGAAATACCAAATAATACAAAAGAAGGATCTTATACATCACATTTTATTATACAGCCTAGAGGCCTTGAACCTGATACCGTATATGTTAAGCTAAAAGTCTCTTCTAAAACAATTGAAAACTATGGAGATGACGACCCAAAAAACATGTCTAGACTGCGTTGGCTTAATTCAACCATAGGAACAGAGAAAGACTTTATAGTAAAACCATTTAAACCTGTTAGAATTTCAGATAAAACAATCAGTATCCTAGGTCGTGATATAACACTTAATAAGTATGGATTTCCAGAAAAAATATCTTCTTATTTTACTCAAGAAATGACATACTTAAAAGAGACTAAAGAAGAAATATTAGCGCAACCAATACAATTTGATGTTTTTACAAAAAATGATCTAAAAATAAAATGGGATACAGATTTATATACTATAAATCAAGAATATAAAAGTGAAGCAAGCTGGAAATCCATGAGTATTTCAGAAAATTTTAATATGCAAGTTTCTGGAGTTATAGAATACGATGGAATGCTCGATTATAACATACAAATAATTGCAAAAAATGATGTTAATATTGAGGATATAAAACTCCAGATACCTATGGATAAAGATGCTACTAAGTACATGCTTGGATTAGGAAAGAAAGGTGGAGCATTTAAAGATAATATTACTTGGAAATGGGATGTTACAAAACACCATGAAGGTGCATGGTTAGGAAACATAAATAAAGGTATTCAATATGTGCTTAGAGATGAAACATACGAGCGCCCACTTAACACGAATTTCTATCAAGCAAAACCTTTAAATCTTCCTAATTCATGGTATAACAACAAAAAAGGAGGAATTAACATAACATCAGAAAATGGTATTGTAAACATAGAAAATTATAGTGGTAATAGGTCCATGTTAAAAGGTGATACTTTAAACTTCAATATTCGTTTTCTTATTACACCTTTTAAACTAATAGATACAAAAGAGCATTTTACTACTAGGTTTGTTCATAAATACGTTCCTGTTGACTCGGTGATTAGCTTAAATGGTACCATAGTTAATGTGCACCATGCAAATGAAATAAATCCATACATTAACTACCCCTTCTATAATATTGAAAAACAAAAAGCATATATAGATGAAGCACATAGAAAAGGCATTAGAGTAAAATTATATAATACAATCAGAGAACTCAGCTATAAAGCCCATGAGTTATTTGCACTAAAAAGTCTTGGAGATGAAGTACTAAATGATGGTAAAGGAGGAGGTCATAGTTGGCTTCAAGAACATTTTAAGTCAAACTATCATTCAGCTTGGCATGCAACACGGGTAAATGATGCTTCAATACTTAATAAAGGAACTTCTAGATGGACAAATTACTATATAGAAGGAATAAACTGGCTTGCAAAAAATAATGCAATAGATGGATTATACTTAGATGATATAGCATTTAGCAGAACTACTGTAAAACGAATTGCTAGCGTCTTTAATGCGCATAGAGATTCATTTGTAATTGATCTTCACTCTGCAAATCAGTTCAATAATAGAGATGGGTTTATTAATAGTGCATTTCTTTACATGGAACACTTCCCATATATATCTAGGTTATGGTTTGGAGAATATTTTCAGTATGATCTAGAACCTGATTACTGGATGACAGAAGTTTCAGGTATTCCATTTGGACTTACAGGAGAGATGTTAGAAAAAGGAGGACGTCCTTACCACGGTCTTCTCTATGGGATGACTACTAGAGTATATCATATATATAACCCAGGAGCGATTTGGAATTTATTTAAAAAATTTGATATAAAAAATAGTGAAATGTTGGGTTACTGGGTAGAAAAAACACCAATTAAAACAGCTAATAGTAATGTTAAATCTACAATCTATAAACACAACGACAAAGTACTCATTGTAATTGGATCGTGGTCTGATAAAGACGAAGAAGTAGAACTTAATATAGACTGGGATAAACTTGGAATGGATAAAAATACAGTGAAATTGATTAGTCCTAATATTGAAGGTTTACAAAATTATAATACTTTTAAAATTGATAAAGCAATTCCAATCAATAGGAATAGTGGTCTTATACTTATTTTAGATAAAAATAAAGCTATTTTCTAAGTCCTTTATTTGTCTGATCAAACTTCCATCTAAACTCTAATAAAAAATACTGAGTTAGAGTATTCCACTCTTTTCTCATTAAACCATAGTCAGAATTTGATTGTTGAAATCCTTTAGTTTTATTTAATAAGTCATAAGCTGACAAAGTAATAGAAGCCTTCTCAGCCTCCCTAAAAAAGTAACTAAAGCTTGCACCCATCGTAGGTATATTAACAGATTCATCAAATGATTGAGAACTATAATTTGTCACATCAGCTTTAATATCAAAATTCCACTTTTTTGAAGGAGTATAACCTAAAGAACTAAAATAGCCTAAACTATTTTGATTATAATTTTCCCTATCAGCAATTGAAAATTTTGTATCTGTTATAGTGTATTTACCTCCAAAATTTACTCTCCATTTATCCCTATTTCTATTTTCAAAACTTAATCTTATAGAATGACTAAGTGTCGTGTTTGTATTTTCTAATCCTATATCCTTGAAGTCTATAACTCCATCATTATTTGTATCTAATAAATTAATTATCACCTTATTTTCATTCCATGACTCAACAGAATTTAGATTAAGATCTAAACCTAATTTTCTAAGAGGTGTTGAAAAATCAATCCTTGAAGTAAAATTATACATACCATCAACATTTATAGGTGTTGTAGTCCTTATAAATTTATCATCAACAGATTGAGACCAACTAATATAATCTTTTGAATAATTACCTCTTAGACTTACATAAAAAGAAGTAAAAGAAAATTGATCAAAAACTGTCCATGTAAGTCTTAAACTATGATTATACTGAGGTTTTAAATGAATATTTCCCTTATATACATTTAACTGATTGATATTGTTTTGAATAGGAAAAAGTTGGTTTAATGATGGTAAGCTATAATTGGTTCTATAACTTATATCTAACTTTCTACCACTAGCATAATTGTTTCTATAATAAAATCTTGGTAAGAAATAAGAATATTTCATTATACCATCAGAACTCTCATTAAGTAATTTTTCCATATTCATATTATGAAATTCAAATGAAATATTAGCATAAACTTTATTTGTAACTCTCCTAAATGATAAGAAAGGTCTTACATAATTTGTTTTAAATTCAAAAGAATTATCAACTTCATTATTGGGAGAAACACTTGCCTCAATTCTACTTAATTCTCTATTAGTCTTACTTATTCTAACACCTCCATCAACAGACCAAAGTTTATTTAATTGTACAACAATTGCAGGAGAAGTCCTAAATGAATTTACTTCAGTAAAATTATTTCTATGAAAACTAGTATTTCGAACTATTATATTTTCGGAATAAAATATAGTAATATCATTTATCCAATCAAGATTAGATTCATCTTTTTCATAATTAAGATTAGTTGTTATCTTAAATTGTAATTTATCACCTTTTAATTTTGATATATAGGAAATTCTAGTACCAAAACTTAATTCATCTCCAATGTTTTCACTATCATTTATTAAGTTATTTACTTTAGATGAATTTAACTCAGTATTTGTATTAACTAATCTTTCTAGGGTATTTTTTGCATTTGTTAAATCTCCATCAACGATTAGTCTATTATTTTTATCAAAATTATGTCTTATACCAAAATCAATATTATTTGGTTTATTTTTTTCCATTTCATCAACTTCTTGATCTTGATAATATATGTTTCCTTCTACAAAATTTTCTGATTCTGTGGTTTCTAACAAATCCTTTTTGTTAGAATTTTTTAAATAACTCAAAAAGTACCTATTAGTCTTACCATTACTATAGGATAAATTTAATCCTCCCGCATAAGAAGTATTCAAACCCTTTATTTGTTGACCATATTGATTATCACCTCTATGTGTAAAACCAAATTCATTAACATTATTAGACATCCCAAGAAATGCTGACTGAACAGTCTTAGAAAAACGATATATTTTACCATCAGCCTTGTATGTATCATTGCTTCCATAACCAGCCTTTATTTCACCAAAATAACCATTTTTATGTTTTTCATTTAAAAGAAGGTTTATTGTTTTATCTCTAACACCATCATCAATTCCTGAGAATTCAGCCTCTTCAGATTTTTTATCAAATACCTGAACCTTATCAAGAGCTTCAGCAGATAAATTTTTTATCGCAATTTTTGGGTCATTTCCAAAAAATTCTTTTCCATCAACAAGCACTTTTGTGACATCCTCACCTTGTGCTTTTATATTACCACTCTCATCTACTTCTATACCTGGTAATTTTTTAAGAAGCTCTTCTACAGATGCTCCAGGTCTAGT
>DQLC01000118.1 GCA_015660425.1 Alphaproteobacteria bacterium | reverse complement strand
ATATATAATAATAAAATATAATAAATCATAAATTTAATAATTAACAAATAACAATATGAATAATACAATCAAATTAAAGCATCATTAAAAACTACGTTTTTTGTTATATTAGCTTCTTTAGTCAATATACTAATATTTTCAGGCTTACCACATCTTGAAAGTGCTACATATAATTATCCATGAGTAAATACAGGTTAAGATAAATCTAAACCAACAACTTTAAATGTTTATCCTTAACTTTTATTAATTGTCATACTAAAACACAATTTCAAAGGAAATTAAAGCCTTGTAAATCCTATTGCTATCTTACTTTAATCAGTTTTAAATTTAATACGTGGTAATAAAATAGTTTCATTTTTATATTCTCCTGTAGAAATCTTTGCTTCTATTAAATGATCATATAAAGCTACTATAATAGCTCGAGTTCCGTTCATCATCAAAGGATTATGAATATTTCTAAGTATCATAACATGTGAACCTTTTTTTAACTTTAATTTATATGGGGGCATATTAGGATAATCCAATTTATTTAAAAATTCTTTAGGAAAATGAGTTATTTCTTCACTATTACTTACATAATCTCTAGATTTATAAATTTTCTCAAGTTCCGGTATTCTAGCTAATAATTTTTCATTTATTAAATTTACTTATTTGTGTATAGGAGATAAAATAGCTCTATGACTTAAATAATTTTCCTTATCATATAGATTATCAATATCCTTATAAATATTTTCAATTAAGTCATCCAAATTTTCAACTAAGTTAAACCAATCTGGTAATTTATTTATTTGTTCTAGGATACAATATATATATATTATATTTATAACTAAAATTTAATTTTAATCTGGTAATTCAATATCAAATTCATTTTATATAATTTCTTCTGTTCCATTACCAATTCTTAATAAATAATCAGAATAATCTTGAGCATCTGATTCATTAGCTAAGGAAACTCTCATATTTTTAGTTAATTTTTTTATTTATGCATATTCCCATAATCTACTCTTATTTAAAGCTGCTTATACAATTTATCCTCTTGATCCTTTAGGTATTACTGGTAATATTTATCTAAAATCACCACAACATAATATAGGAATACCCCCCATTATTAACTTATTTCCTCTAACATCTCTTAAAGTTGTATCAATAGCTTCAAATGCAAGCTTATTCAACATTGAAGCTTCATCAATAATTATAGCATTAGCAATTTTCATTAATTTTCCTACCTTATCTTACTTAGTATAGTTACAGTTATTAGCTTCATTTTGCATTAAATTTAATGGAACTTTAAATGCACTATGAACTGTTTAACCTCTAAGAATTAATGTTGCAGCTATTCCACTTGTAGCTGTAGCTATGACAATTTTTTTAGATATGATAAGTTTTTTAACAATTAAGTTAATAAGAAATGTTTTTCCAGTTCCTCCTGGAGCATCTAAAAATAATAAAGTTTCTTCTTAATTTTCAACTTTATCAATAAATTGTTCATATACAAGTTTTTATTCATTAGTTAATTTTTTTTCATTTTCGTCAACAAATTCTTTCATTTCAATCATATCATTTTCTTAATCATTTAATTATAAATCTTATTATAAATCTTCTTCACTATAATATTCAAAGTTAAAGATATCTTTATCTAATTCTTTACCTCCTAGATTGATAATTAATTATTCTATTATAGTTAATGTATAATCTTCAATTTTAATGTTTTTGTCTTTATATCTGTGTAGAAATTCATGCATTAATTTATCTTTATTTTGAGTTCATAATGCAAAAGGATCACTAGGTTCACAATTCGCTATTATAGTAGCAAAAAAAACTCTTAATTAATGACCAGTATAATTAGTTGAAGCTTCTAACATTGCATGGGATAAATGTTCATCATCATCTAATAAATTAAGTTACTTACAAGCTTATTAATATGTAGGATATTCTACTTCTTTAACTATTCTTAAGTCTTTAAAAGATTGAGGTCCTTTAATCTCAAATAAAAGCATTCTTAAGTAATATAAATCTCCTTAACTAGGATGAGCTATATATATTCTACCTATATTTTCTACTTTACGCATATTTTCCTCTGTTTATTTTCCTTGTTTTCTTGGACTTCAATAGTTATTGTTCCAAGTATAATACTATGGAATTTCTGTATATAATAAAGTTGTAGCAAACTCATCACTTTAACAAAGCTCAAAAAAAGCTTCTAACTTAGTTTTTTTAACTTTTTCAAGTTCAAATTTATCGTTATTTTTAATATAGACATTTTATTATCCTTCTAAATGAATCTCTAATTATTCTACAGGTGGATGATGATAATGTATTGGATAAGCTAATATTCTCCAAGCAGCCTCTGAACTACCAATATATCTAGCGTTTATAAAAGCTTGTATTTCATCATTTTAATTAGTAACTTTAAAAGCTTAAACATCACAGCCTTTATTAATATATTTTAAAATATATTAAATACATTTTACAGAATTACATATCTCTACATTACAATGACATTTTAATTATCTTAATAAATAAGGATTATAAGGAACTACAAATTCATTAGTTAATTTATAATCTTTTTAACTAATAGTTTTAGTAAACTAATGTCCACCATTTTCAGGATCTTTACGCTAATATAAAGGAAAACCATCTTCATGTATTTCAGTTATTTATCTATAAGTCTTTGGAAAATTTTTACAACATTCATTATCATTTATCTAACACTAACTATGAGGATAAGCTCTACCACAAGGACCATGAATCATAAATTCTGTAACTAACTTAAATAATTCAAGATCTTCATCTTTTGATGGAATTTCAGCTGATACATAATTATCTATATTTTCAGTACGAATTTTATCATCTGGATGTAGTCATAATAATACATGAACGTGAGGTAAACCTCTTTTCTAAAATTCTATAGATTAAACATTGGCAATGACTCTACCAAATGCACCTTGTTTTAAAACTAATTCTCTAAATTTTATTAGTTTGCAATTAAAAACTCTAGTTACTAATTCTGGCCTATCAAATGATTTTTAATTTTTAAGTAAATTATCTGTTATTTCTTTCCATTTAGCATTAGCAGAAATTGTTATGAATAAATCTGGCTTACCAAATTTATATATATAAGCAAATCCATCTTATTGCTTTTCAAATAAATACCGTGGTCCTCCATGAAAAGAAGCTGGCATAATAACTTTTTTCCCTATATAATTAATTAAATATTTATATAATTATAAATACCAATTTCTTCATAATTAACAATGTCTTAAGTTTATATAGCTGATTTAATGTCTTTTAAATTTGCTGATCTAAAGCTTTATTAATTCAATTTTAAATATTTTAGTCGTGCACTTTCTATTTTAGCATAAGCATCCACTAAATATTATTAATATAAAAATTTAGCTTTCAATAAATAATTATTTTCCCTGAACTATATATGATAGCAATAATATGTTAACATAGATATTTATTTATGTTAAATTTTCTCATTATGTTCACTTTTAGTCCCATAAGGAAAAAGCAATGGATATTATAAACAATCATAATATGGATTAAATTCATCAATACATGTTGCCTCCTTTTAATATTTAAAGGGAATAACGATTTTTCTTCAATCTGTCATATCTTCTGGAATATTTATTTATTTGTTCTAGAATACAAATATATATTTAACATCTTCTGGAATTAAAATTCCTATTTCTGTATCTTAAGTTGGATTATTACAACAACCTTTATGTTTGCCTGCAATTATTTTATTATCTGCTAATACTATAAAACATTCTTCTGGACTTTCATCATTTTATATTTTCTCATATTCTGTTTTGATTTCTTTAATTCCTTGATGTGTTTCATATAATAATTTATGTAAGTTCTCGACTACTTTTTTATCTAACTCATATTTATTTGTTCTAATTTCTAATGCATGATCATAAAAATACAATTACATAAAACTTGGTTTACTCATATCTTCTGGTTTTAATGAAGGAACTCCATGATATATTTAACCTTTTACCTTAAATTAGAAAATATTTTCATAAGCTTAATCATTATTCTTTTATTTTTCCTTGTCTTATCCTTTAAATATACACATTTAAAATAATGAATTATATTATCTTATATGTTTTAAAAACTCTGTTGCTGTTTTATCAGTACTATCAAATAACTTTTACATATAGTCTGGTAAAGCTGGAAATTCTGACAATACAATTTATTAAGATCCACAACATAAATTTTTAGTCTCATCCTAAAAACGAAAAGCATGACATTTTTTACATTCAATATTCATCTAACCTATATAAGCTAAGTCTTCATAAGTATTTGCATCATAAGTAGTAGCTGTATGTGAAACTGTATTCTTTTTTTCATAATAACGCTTTGATTCTAAGCTATTGTGTTATTATTTCTTAATTTTCTTTTATTCAGCTCTCATATTATTATATTTTTTAATATTATTATCTCCAACTTTTTTAATTAAATCTTTTTTATCTTCTTCTTCCATATTCATATATTTTGTTTTATCATAATTAGATTTTTATGCTTTAGTATCTTTGTCATATTTATATTTTTTGTCTAAAATATCTATCTTCTATTCTTCATCCATGTTCTTTCTTTTATCTT
>DQLC01000089.1 GCA_015660425.1 Alphaproteobacteria bacterium | reverse complement strand
TCCAACTATTGCTGAACCGCTACATATGAATGTCACAGAAAAAGTCAGTATGTTTATACCTATTTTAATACAGCACGCTGAGCGTTCAATAACTTTGAAGCAAATATCAAGTGGAAATATAATTATCGGTGGGGGGTGGCCAGCAAGCATAGAAGAAGAAACTAATAAGATAAAAATAAAAAAAGATAGTTTGCTCGGGAATTTAACGACAGCAGTTAATCTAGTACCATCAATAGGAAAACTAAGACTTTACCGAACATGGGGAGGAATAAATCCGATTACTGATGGAAATTCTGTTTTAGGGAATATTGAGGGGCATGAAAATGTATTTTTTGCTATTCCAGGTGACGCAGGCTACACTCTAGGTCCATTATGCGCGGAAGTTATAGTAGATTTAATTAATAGCAAAAGAAATAAATTTTATAGTAGAAAATTTTCTCCAGAAAGATTTTTGAATAGTCACAAAAAGATGATTCTAGAGAACTAAATGCTTTATATAGTCGATTCCAGTCGAGTATTAATTGGAAGTTCTGAAACTGATGCAGTATTAGGGAGAGATAAAATATAGGCTACAGTATATGCGATTGTTTCTGGTTTTAATCTATCTTTAGAAGCAGTAATTCCTGGTATGCCATTTAGAAGGTTTGTATCAACAGCCCCTGGACAGACGGCTGTAACTCTAATCCCGTCATCCCAACCTGCATTTCTAGTTGCATGACTCATCGAAATTAAAGCGTGTTTAACCATAGAGTAACCAATTGAAACAGATTCCCTATATCTTTTGCCATCTGTTGAGGCGATATTAATTATGCGCCCATTATTTGTCTTTTTAATGTGTGGTAAACATAATTTAGTCAAATAAAATGGTGCAACTACATTGACTTTCCAGAGTTCATTTAAATCTTCTATTTCACCTTCATCAAATGAAACAATTTTTAATATTCCAGCATTGTTAATTAATCCATCAATTTGACCAAATCTTTTTATTGTATTGTCTACCCAACAATCTATAGTTTTTAATTCTGTGGCTTCAAACTTGTTAATAATATAATTATTAGATCTGCATTTTGAAAATAACTTTTTTGCTTTTTCTATATTTCTTACTCCCAAAGACAAACTGTATCCTTCATTAAGTAAATATTTCGCTATAGCTAGACCTATTCCACTAGATGCACCAGAAATTAAAATGACTCTATTTTCTGGTTTAATAATTTGTGAGTATTGCATAGTTTATTTTAAATATAATAGACTCTAATCTTTTCAATAATTTTCACAAAATAACTAAATACTTAGCAAGGTGGATCTAATAAGTTATAATATTATTCATAATATAAATATAATTCTTATTAACTTTATAGAGTCAAATATAGATGTCTCTTAATATGAGTTCGATGTAAAGTGAATGATGGAATATTTAAGAATAAAATATGTATGTAAAAATACTTTAAAATATTTAAATATTTATTTATAAACTTCTACCAATTCTAAACTTATGTTTAAGAATTTAAATATCACCATTTGCTTAAATATAAATTATATCAGTTAACTTTTTAAATACATTCTGCATTAATTAAATATCAACTAAATGATTGTGCTAACAATCTTGGAGGTACTCTAAATCTACCTGACACATCTCTTAATTGTTCTCTTTCTGTGGTTATCTCAGAGAACTCATTAAACACCAAGACAGTTGCCGGTAAACATTGAGCATTATATCTTGCTGCTTGAGATTCTACATACCCTCCTGCATCAAGGAATGCAACGTGTTCACCCCTGACTAAAGGAGGCATTTTTCTTTGTTTACCTATTTCATCAGAATTACATAATGGTCCAACAATATCTACAGTTTCAGTGGCCTCTCTTTCAGTATTTTCAACAGGAACAGCATGATAATACCAATCTAAAATTGCAGCCCATGATAAAACGTTAGTAGATAAATCTAAGTTTACCCATTTCTTTTTGTCTCCCACCTTAACTGCCCCAACAGTACCAACAGCAACTCCGCAAGGGCCAGAAATCAACCTGCCGGGCTCAATTCTCAATTTAGGCAATGGCAAATTATATTTGGCTGCCTCTTCACTAATCACATCAGATATTCTTTTTGCATAATCTGCATATTTTGGTGCATTTTCATCGTCTATTTGGCTGTTTGGACCAGTGCCATACCATCTCCCATATGTCCATCCACCACCAATATCAATACATGGAGGGGTCCAGCCTGTATTTTCTTTTATGTAGTGGGACCAGGTTACCATTTCACGAGCCATTACAGCAAATGGCTCCACTTCATTAGTCATTCTACTTAAATGAAAATGAGTCTCTTTCAGATGAATATTTTCTATCTGCTGTGCACTTTTAACAATTTCAACGGTTTGTTCTCTTGACATTCCCCACTTAGTACTATCAGACTGTTCTTTTAACGTTCCAGGACCATGCATAAATACCCCAGTTTTGTCTGCTAGTGAATCTAGATCTAAAGCTAATCTTATTCCAATTTCTACTGATTTGTTTAATTTTGTAGAAATATCAGAAATCCTTGTCAACTCGTCCATAGAATCTATATTTATACATAAGCCATTTTTGATGGCCATTTCTAATTCTTCATCTTGCTTATTAGATCCGTTTAGGACTAACATTTTTGGATTTGTTCCTGCTAAAAGCGAAATATACATTTCGTTTACTCCAAAACAATCACCTCCACCTCCTTCCTGATTCATAATATGTCTGAGCGCCAATGAATTATTTGACTTATTTGCATAAAGTATTTCCACTTCACCATTATAATTGTCAGTAAATGCTTTTTTAAATTGTCTAAATGATTGTCTAAATTGTGATTCACTAATTATAAGCAAAGGAGAACCATACTCTTTAACTAATTCTTCTACATCACAATCTTCTACCCATAAATTACCATTATT
>DQLC01000102.1 GCA_015660425.1 Alphaproteobacteria bacterium | reverse complement strand
CTTTATGGACAAACAATTCAATCTCTTATTGATGAAAAGCTTCAATCACAGGAAGCAGAAACACTTGGAATACGGGTAACAGAGCAAGAGATAAACAATAATATACAATTTATTGAAAATCAAAATGACATGAAAAATGGTGAATTAATTGAGGCTCTTTATAAGAATGGTGTTTCTAGATCTGCACTAGCTGTAAGATTAAAAGCAAATTTAATTATAGAAAAATTATTACAAGTAGTTATAAAACCAAAAGTTATAATTAATAATAATGAAATAAATAATGAATATAATAATTACCTATCTAATAAAGGAAAAACTGAATATAAATTTTCAGAAATTACTTTTAATTATAATAATTTATCAAAAAATACAGATATAATATTTTTTGCGAAACAAATTAGAAAAAAAATTATTGAAGAAAATGATTTTGATACCATTGCATTGAGAGTTAATGAAAATGGGACAGGAAAGTTTAAAAAGAATATTAATTGGAGATTAAAAAATACTATCAATATAAAAACTTATGAAAATATTAAGGATTTAGAAAAAAATAGTATATCTGAGTTAATATTATCAAATACAGGTGCATCTATTATAAGGCTAGATGATAAAAGAAAATTTATAATACCTGATCTTTCCAGCACTGTAGAAGATATTTCTTTTATAAGCTTTGATCTTCCTATTAATAAAAATAAAATTAATTTATTATTAGAAGAAATTAAAAGCAAAACTATTAATATTAAATCTTGTGCTGAAATGGCAAACATTGTCAAATTTGAAGGAAATAAAAAAGGAAAATATATAGGAAAAGTTTTACTCAAAACCTTACCCGAATATTTTAGTAGTAAAATTAAAAATATAGAAGTAAATAAACCTACCTCACCAATTATAACAGAAGATGGAATATATGTTGTTATGGTTTGTGAAAGAAATAATAAACTAAACCAAGAATTTGCTATCAAACAAATCATTAAGACCAAGATAAGAGATAGATCAACGAATATTTTAAAGGAAAGATATATATTAGATTTAAATAGAAAAGCCCTGATAGATATAAGACTACAATAAAATGAATAATGATATTATTAATAATATTAATAATCTTCCAAGTATCTCTCAAACAATAAAAGAATATAATTTATATACAAAAAAGAAGCTGAGTCAGAATTTTATTCTCGATCTTAATCTAACAAATAAAATTGTTAATTTAAGCGATAGAATTAAATATAATACCATAATAGAAATAGGACCAGGTCCCGGAAGTTTAACTAGGTCAATATTATTGAATGGAGCTACAAAAGTAATTGCAATAGAAAAAGACAAAAGATTTGTTAAAGTATTAAATAAATTAAACATGGCATCTAATAATAAAATTATTATAGAAAACGAAGATGCCCTTCATATAGACTTAAATAATATTCTAGATAAGTATAATATTAAAAATGCAGAAATAATTGCTAATTTACCATACTCCATAGCAACCAAGCTGCTTTTAAATTGGATACCGTTTCCTAAAAAAATAAATCAAATGACACTTATGTTTCAAAAAGAAGTGGCTGAGAGAATAACTGCAAAACCTGGATCAAAAAAATATGGAAGGATTTCTATTTTAATAGGTTTAATGGCAGAAGCTAAAATTATAATGAATATACCATCTACAGCTTTTACACCTAAACCTAAGGTTGATTCTGCAATTGTACAAATTAAGCCTAAAATTAAAAAAATAATATTCAATAAAAAAATATTAGAAGAAATTACAAGAAATTTATTTAATCAACGTAGAAAACAAATTAAATCTACATTAGTAAAATTTGGAGATCCTTTAAAAATATGTGGTATATTAGATTTAGACCCAAGCTTAAGACCGGAACAAATTGATTTAAATCAATATGAAAAACTGGCTATACTAATTGCTAAAGATCATGACTTATAGATCTGACAAATTCTCCTAAACCTACTTGTCTTATTCTTTTCATTCTTTCCGCTTTTAAAATACCCAATACAGCTTTAACACTATCATTTAAATTTTTATTGATAACTACATAATCATATTCTGCCCAGTGAGTAATTTCCGCCGACGCTCCATCCATTCTTTTTTTTACTACTTCATCTGAATCCTCCCCACGACTTTTTAATCTTCGTTCTAATTCTTGTTTAGAAGGAGGTAGTATAAAAACAGATACAATATCTTCTCTCATTTTTTCCCTAAGTTGTTGGGCACCTTGCCAATCAATATCAAATATTAAATCTTTTCCATTATTAATTCTACTTTCTACTATAGATTTGTCTGTTCCATAGTAATTACCAAAAACATTAGCATGCTCTAAAAAATGATTTTTATTTAACATGCTTTTAAATTCATCAATACTTACAAAAATATAATCTTCTCCAGATTTCTCATTTGGTCTTTTTTTGCGTGTGGTCGTAGAAATAGATAATGACAGATTTTTATCTAAACTCATTAAAGATTTACAAATAGAACTTTTTCCAGCTCCAGACGGAGAAGAAAGAACCAACATAACGCCTTTATTTTTATTTGAAATATTCATAATTGATATAATATAATTATAAAATAATAATTAAACAATTTTATTTTTTATAAATATTTTTTATATGTTTTTTATGATCTACATATGTTTCTGAAAAAATGTGTCCACCTTTACCATCTGCAACAAAATATAAATTAGTGCTTTTTTCAGGGTTTAATACGGCATATATCGAATCGATTCCCACATTACAAATTGGAGTAGGAGGTAAACCACTTATTTTATAAGTATTCCATACATGTTCTATTAATAAGTCTGATTTTTTTATAGCTCTATCTAAATAAACTGTTTTATTAATACCATAAATAACAGTGGGGTCTGATTGCAATTTCATACCCCTCTTTAACCTATTTAAAAATACTGCAGCTATTTTACTTTTATCCTCTTTTTTTTTTGCTTCAGCTTCTACAATAGAGGCTAAAATTAAAACCTCATTATTATCAAGAATATCAGATATGTTATTTTTATAATCATTATAAATTTTTGAAAATTTAACTTTTGCAGTTTTTTGCATAATATTTAAAAGATTATTAGCTTTAGTATCCTTAGAAAAATAATATGTACTTGGGAAAAATGATCCTTCTGAATAATCCATTAAAGCACCTATAAAATATAAATTTTTCTTAATTAATTCAAAAATTTGTTTATTTGAATAACATTCAGGAATAACCAATTTATATAATTTTACTTCATTCTTATATAGTTTATTTAGAACCGCTACTGGAGAGATATTTTTACTAAAATAATATTCTCCCGCCTTTAATAATTTAGCCTTTCCAGTCATATAAGAATAAATAATAAAAAAATATCTATTTTTTATTACATTATTCTCTTCTAATATTAATGCAATATTAGATAAAGAACTGAATTTGGGAATTTCTACTGTAGTATTTTGAGAAAGCTCTCCTATCTTACTAGGATAAGATACAAGTTTTTCTATAAAAATAAAGCTAGCTAATACAAACGTTAGAAGAAGAATACTTTTTAGTTTTATTTTATTTAATATTTGAATAAATTATTTCACCTTACCTACTATAAGTGATGCATTAGTTCCACCAAAACCAAATGAATTAGACAATGCCGTATTTACTATCATTTCCTTCGCTTTTAAAGGTACTAAATCTATTCCTGAAGCGCTTTCACAAGGACTATTTAGGTTTAAAGTAGGTGGTACTATATTATTATAAACACTTAATATTGAAAATATAGCTTCTACGGCTCCTGCCGCACCAAGCATATGACCTACTGATGATTTTGTAGAACTCATAGATATATTACTAATATCATCTCTAAATAATCTTTTAACAGCTCCTAATTCTATTTCATCTCCTAAAGGCGTAGAGGTCCCATGAGCATTGATATAATTAATTTCTGATACTTCTATACCTCCATTCACCATTGCAGCTTGCATAGCCCTAAAACCACCATCACCATCATCTGCAGGAGCAGTAATATGATATGCATCAGCAGATAGCCCATAACCTAATATTTCAGCATAAATTTTTGCTCCTCTAGACTTAGCATGTTCATAATCTTCCAATACTACACAACCTGCACCTTCACCCATCACAAAACCATCTCTTCCTTCATCCCATGGGCGAGAAGCTGTTGTTGGATTATCATTATAGCTAGTAGAAAGAGCTCTCGCAGCAGCAAAACCTGCAATGCCTAATCGTGTAATTGCAGCCTCTGACCCTCCAGCTACCATTATATCAGCTTCATTTGCCTTGATTAAGCGAGCTGCATCACCAATTGCATGTGCACCTGTAGAACAGGCTGATACCACAGATAGATTTGGCCCTTTAAAATTATTTTTTATAGATACTTGACCTGAAGCTAAATTTATTAAGCAGGATGGTATAAAAAATGGACTTAATCTTCTTGGTCCTTTCTCTTTTAAAACCAGTGCTGCTTGCTCTATAGTAGATAAACCTCCTATGCCAGAACCTATTAAGACACCTGATCTATATGAATCTTCATCACTTTTAGCAACCCAATTACTATCTTTTATAGCTTGATCTGCTGCATCTATTGCAAATAATATAAACCTATCTACTTTTCTTTGTTCTTTTACTTCTAAACACCTATTAGGATCAAAACCATCCTCTTGATCTACATCAGGCACATGTCCAGCAATTTTTGCAGGTAAGTCCTCAGTATCAAATATTTCTATTCTTCCTATACCTGATTCTGAATTTATAAGTTTAGTCCATGAACCATTTACTGAAGCTGCTAAAGGTGTCACCAAACCTAAGCCAGTTACAACTACCCTTCTCATATAAAAAAATCTCCTAATATATTAAAATTAAGAATTTTGACTCTCTATAAAACTTATTGCATCTTTAACAGTAGTAATTGTTTCTGCAGCATCATCTGG
>DQLC01000078.1 GCA_015660425.1 Alphaproteobacteria bacterium | reverse complement strand
TAATTTATGGAAAGCGTCTAATATCAATTTGTTTCAAGAAATTAATTCAGATTTTTTATCTAAAAGAATTAATAGTAAATATAGAGATCCTAATAATAGGTGGTTTGGCTTAAGTTTAAGGGCTCGAATTATTGTATATTCTTTGAATAGAGTTAATCCAAATGAACTGAAGGGCTATAAATATTTATCAGACCCTAGATTTAAAAAACGTATATTAATTCGTTCTTCTAGTAATATATACAATCAATCATTAATTGCACATATGATAGCTAAGTATGGCGAAGAATTCACGGAGAATTGGGCTAAAAACTTTGTTAATAATTTTGCAAGAGATCCTGCAGGAGGTGATAGAGATCAAATTAAAGCTGTCGCTGCTGGTTTAGGAGATATTGCAGTTGTTAATTCATATTATATAATTAAAATGCTAAATTCTGATAATAAAAATTTATTTAATAATTTAGGAATTTATTTTCCACAAGATAAAGATATGGGGGTTCATATTAATATAAGTGGAGCTGGATTATTATCTAATGCTCCAAATCCTATAAATGGTAAAAAATTAATTGAGTTTTTAGCAAGTGATAAAGCTCAAAAGATATATTCGTTCACTAATTTTGAGTATCCGGTAGTAAAAAATATTGAAGTACCAAATACATTAAAATATATAGGTAACTTTAAAGAAGATTCAGTGGAGATTTCTGAATATGGACGCTTAGCCAATAAAGCTATAAAATTAGCTGATCGGGTAGGCTGGAAATAATAATATGCTATATATAATTTATTTTATTATACATCTAATTAATAAATGATTAGTTATACAAAAAATAGCTGGGCTTTACTATCAGTTTTATTAAGCTTAATTGTTATTATACCAATAGTAACAGTAATTTTCTTTTTTATTGTTCCTGGCGATGATACATGGATACATCTAAGGGAAACTGTCTTAATTTCATATATTTTTAACTCAATTATTTTAATAATATTTGTATCGATTGGAACTATCCTTATAGGAGTGATTTCTGCATGGTTAGTTACGATGTATATTTTTCCTTTAAAAAAGTATATTGAATGGCTACTATTCCTTCCTTTAGCTATTCCTTCTTACGCTGTAGCATATGTATATGCAGATTTGCTTGGCTATGGAGGTTTTATTACTAATACAATTTCATTAATCTTTAATCATAATATTAAATCTATTAATTTTTATTCAATTTATGGAGCAATATTTGTATTTATTTTTAGTTTATATCCATATGTATACCTTCTCATGAGACAAGCATTTATTTCTCAATCTGGAAGTTACACAGAAATAGCTAAAATTTCTGGATTAAATATAATGCAAATAATATTTAAAGTCTCCTTACCTCTGGGGCGTCCAGCTTTGGCAGGGGGAGTTACTTTAGTTATTATGGAAACTTTGGCAGATTATGGAGTTTCTGATTATTTAGGTATAGATACCTTTACTAAAGGTATTTACAAAGCATGGTTTAATTTAGGAGACATTGCATCAGCCGGAAAATTATCTGCAATATTATTAATTAGTATTGCAATAATAATTACAGTTGAAAAAAAACTTAGAGGTAGGGCACAATATAATAATGAGATAAGAAGTGATAAAAAATACAAATTAAAAAAATTAAATAGAATTTTTAGTATATTGGCTGTAATTACTTGTATTATTCCGATTGTTATTGGTTTTGTAATTCCTTTTATAGTATTAGTATTATGGTCTTTGGATGGTATTAACAATATTTATTCTGTTTCATTTATAAATGTAGCTTTATCTTCTTTAGCTTTAGCTTTATCAGCATCCGTCTTATGCATAATATTTGCATTAATAATAGTCTATGGTATGAGAACTAATTCTAAGATAGTTACGCCCTTTGCAAGAGTTGCAAGTTTAGGTTACTCGATACCTGGTGCTGTAGCAGCAATTGGAATTTTAATACCATTAGTTTGGTTAGATAATTTTATTAATAATTTTAGTTTAAAATATTTTAATTTTTCAACTGGATTAATAATAACTGGTACTTGGTTTGCATTATTGTTTGCTTATTTAGTGAGGTTTTTAGCTTTATCAATGCAATCGGTAGAAAATTCTTTTATAAAAATATCTAAATCTATTGACTATGCAGCAAAAATTTTAGGAAAATCAAATAGAATAATTCTTACAAACATACATCTAAAAATTGGCTTGGGTGGAATTTCTTTAGGGTTGCTAATTGTCTTTGTTGATGTATTGAAAGAATTACCTGCTACTATGATTTTACGCCCATTTGGGTTATCAACTTTAGCAATTAAAGCACATGAATTCGCCATTGATGATAGATTACAAGATGCAGCAGCACCACTTCTTGCAATTATATTAGTATGTTTAATACCTTTATATTTTTTAACAAAGGTAATTAGACAATAATATTAATAAGTAATATAAAAACATATGGGTAGTAGTAAAATTTTAAAAATATCTAACATAAGCCATTGTTATAAAAGTGGAAAATCTATTAATAATTTTAGTTTAGAAGTATGCCCAGGCGAAGTAGTTTGTATATTAGGTCCAAGTGGTTGTGGTAAAACTACTTTATTAAGATTGATAGCTGGTTTTGAAGATCCTATATCAGGTCAAATAGAAGTTGGAGAAAACATAGTTTTTGGAAATAAGTATGTGCCAACTGAAAAAAGATCTATTGGGATGCTATTTCAAGATATAGCTTTATTTCCACATTTATCTGTAAAAAATAATATAGGTTTTTCTTTCTCAAATAAAAGTATTACCAATAGTAAAATTGTAGAAAACCTGTTGATAAAAGTTGGTTTAGAAGGTTTTTCAGATAGATATGGAAATACTATGTCTGGGGGAGAACAACAGAGAGTTGCTCTAGCTAGAGCTTTAGCAAATAATCCTACCGTTATGCTATTAGATGAACCCTTTGGTTCTTTGGATGTTTGGTCTAAATATGATATTGCTTATGATATAATTAATATTTTAAAAGAATCAAAAACTCCTACTATTATGGTTACGCATGATCCACAAGAAGCAATGAAGTTAGCTGATAGAATAGTAGTAATGTTTGATGGAAAAATAATAGATCAAGGCACTCCAAAAGAGTTGTATTGCAATGCAAAGCATGCATTTTCTTCTCGTTTATTGGGTCCTATAACTTGTTACAGAAGTAACGCAAATAATGGCTTTATAACTACACCTTTTGGAAAAATTGATATAAATGATAAAATTGCTAGTAATGATTATGAAGTACTTATTAGGCCTGACGCATTTACAATTCCTAAAAGTAATGAAGAAGCAATTTCAATAAAAATAATAAGTTATAAGTATATGGGTGTATTAACCGAAATTGAAATTGAAGATAAAAATAAAGGTAATAATTTAAAATTTTTAGTATATTCAAATATTTTTAAAGAAATACATGAGCGCAAAAAATTATTATTTAATAAAGATTGGGCTTTTGTGTTTCCTAATAAATAAATAAAGTATATACATTAATAAACATAAGGTTATTCTTTTAGTTAATTATTAGAATATGTCTTTTAAACAAGAATAAATGGAGGTAAGTTTTATGAGTATAGGAATTTGGCAAATTGTTTTAATTTTAGCAATTGTTCTAATTCTTTTTGGTGCAGGAAAGATACCACGTGTAATGGGTGATGTAGCAAAAGGAATTAAAAACTTTAAAACTGGCATGAAAGAAGAGGAAAATTCTGCAGAAGTAGATGAAGATGATGTTGTTTCAGCAAAAAAGGAAACAGCTAGCAATAAAGACTCTAAATCTAGCTAAAAGAGGTCTACCAATAAAAGGAGTCTAATATGCTTGATATAGGCTGGACTGAAATTTTAGTCATAACAGTTATTGCATTATTTGTAGTAGGACCTAAGGATATTCCTAAAGCACTTAGGACCGTAGGCATATGGATAGGTAAGTTAAAATCATTATCTAGAGAGTTCCAGAATACAGTAGATGATGCAGTAAGAGATTCTGAACTTGATGAAGTTAAAAAACAAATTGAATCTGCAAGAACAGGTATTACGAAGGGCATGACAGAAACTATTGACTCTGAAGGTGAGCTAACTGAAATGTTACGTGGTGTAGATGTAGTAGACGATAAAACAAATAATAAACCAAGTTCAGCATGGCCCATTCCTCTTAACAAAAATGATGAAGTAGTTGATAAAAAAAATGATGAAGTAGCTGATAAAAAAAATAATGATGATACTTTAAAAAAAGACACCAAAAATAATTTAAAACAGAATAACAAAACTTCAACTACTTAGCAATTCTATGAAATATAATGACAGATAATAATTTAGATAATGAAAATGTAAAGAATTCTAAGGCGCCTTTGGTTTCTCATTTAATAGAATTAAGAGATAGATTAAAGTGGGCCGTAATAGCATTTTTTATAGCTTTTTTAATTTGTTATTTATTTGCTGATTATATATATGGTTTTTTAGTAAAACCTTTACAAGTTACTTATCAAGACATGGGGTATGAAAACCCTAGAATGATATATACAGGATTAACAGAAGCTTTTTTTACTTATTTAAAAGTTTCTTTTTATGCTGCATTATTTATTTCTTTTCCTGTAATAGCATCTCAAATTTATAAATTTGCTGCACCTGGTTTATATAAGAATGAAAGAAAAGCCTTTTATCCTTTTTTAATTGCTACTCCTGTGCTTTTTGCGCTAGGGGCGTCTTTAGTATATTATTTTATTTTTCCATTGGCTTGGAGATTTTTTTTAGGATTTCAAACTACAGGTTTAGAAACAGGTTTAGCTATTGAGCTTGAAGCGAAGGTTAATGAATATTTATCATTAGTGTTAAAACTAATGTTTGCATTTGGTTTAGCTTTTCAATTACCTGTAGCAGTATCCTTGTTAGCTAGAGCTGGTCTCGTCACATCAAAAGGAATGAGAAAAAAAAGAAAATTTGCATTTGTAGGTGCTTTTGGTGCAGCTGCTTTATTAACTCCTCCTGATCTTATTAGTCAGGTTGGGCTAGGTATACCTATAATAATACTTTATGAAATTTCTATTCGTCTCGCTTTAATTATGGAAAGAAAAAGAAATACAGATACAAATAATTCAGATGATCCAGATGATTCTGATAGTACTAAAAAGTCTGTAAAAGAAAATAATATTGATGATATTGATGATATTCCAGAAACGGATTATTCTGAAGACTAAAGGTACTGTTTATGCATGATATAAAATGGATTAAAGAAAATATAGTTTTATTTGATACGGCTATGAAAAGAAGAAGTATTCCTAGCGTTTCAATAGAAGTTACTAAATTATATGAATCCTATGTAGCTTTATTATTGCAACTACAAATATTACAAAATGAAAGAAATAATTCATCAAAAATTATTGGTATTAAAAAAGCTAAAGGTGAAGATACGAAATTAGAGATGGAGCAGGTAGCTAAATTAAAATTAGATATTATTTCGTTACAAGAAAAAAGTAATTCCGTAAGTTTAAAAATAAAACAATTTTTAGAAGTAATACCTAATATTCCATCTGAAGATACTCCAGATGGGGTTAATGAAGAATCTAATAAGGAAATTAAAGTTTTTGGTAATAAGCCTGTTTTTCCTTTTAAGCCTTTATCACATGATGTTATTGGGTATAAATTAAACATGATGGATTTTGATAAAGCAGCTGATATGTCTGGAGCAAGGTTTGTTATATTAAAAGATAAATTGGCTCTATTAGAGAGAGCTTTATGTTCTTTTATGTTAAATATTCATACTCAGAAACATAAGTATATTGAGATAAGTCCACCTAGCTTAGTAAGAGATAAAGCTTTATTTGGTACTGGCCAACTTCCTAAATTCTCTAAAGATTTGTTTAAAACTAATTCTGATCATTGGTTAATTCCTACAGCTGAAGTCCCTTTAACAAATATAGTTGCAGATGAAATTATCCCAAGTGTATCTTTACCTATAAGATATACAGCATTAACAACTTGTTTTAGATCAGAAGCAGGATCAGCTGGACAAGATACAAAAGGAATGATTAGGTTACATGAGTTTAAAAAAGTTGAGTTGGTATCGATTGTTAAGGCAGAAGATTCAGTTGCAGAACATGAGAGAATGTTGTCTTGTGCTGAAGAAATACTGAAGCAGTTAGAACTACCTTATAGAGTAGTTATTTTATGCTGTGGTGATTTAGGTTTTTCGGCATCTAAAACATACGATATTGAAGTCTGGTTACCTTCTCAAAATCAGTATAGAGAAATATCTAGTTGCTCTAATTGCTTGAGCTTTCAATCGAGGCGAATGAATGCACGAATGAGAAATTTAAACAATGATATTGAGCCAGTACACACTTTAAATGGGTCTGGAGTGGCTGTAGGAAGGGCATTATTAGCTATATTAGAAAACTATCAAAACAAGGATGGTAGTGTAAATATACCAGTTGTCTTAAAGCCATACATGAATGGCTTAGATATGATAGCTCTTAATGAATAAAATTAAAGATAATCCTTTAATATTTATTACAAATGATGACGGTCCTTATACAACTGGCCTTAATAAAATGATTAATATAGTTAAGGAAATTACTAATAATTATTTGGTAGTTGTTCCTGAAAATAATTGTTCAGGCTTTGGGCATTCTATTACATTATCTCATCCATTAAGATTGAATAAAATTGATAATAAGTTTTATACTTGTAATGGAACCCCTACAGATTGTGTTATGTTAGGTTTTTTTAATATTTTAAAGAATTCTAACCCAGATTTATTATTATCTGGAATAAATATGGGAGAAAATTTAGCTGATGATGTATCATATTCAGGTACTACATGTGCAGCATTAGAGGGATCATTGAGGAATATAAAATCAGTTGCTTTATCAAAAATAATTTCAAAGGATAATGATGTAGATAATTGGTCTGCAATAGATAGGTACTTAAAACAAATAATTCTTGATTTTTTAAAAATAGATGTATTAAAAAATAATTTTTTTAATGTCAACTTCCCAAATGTTAGTGCTGAAGATATTATAGATATAAAGTTAACTTATTTAGCAAGAAGAAAGCCTGTCGGAAATTATATTATTAGAAAAGATCCAAAAAATATTCCTTATTATTGGCTTACTACAGAGCGTTCTAAAGAAGAGGAAAATAAAGATAGTGATATATGGGCAATAAAAAACAATTATATTTCTATTACTCCACTTAATTCAGATATGACTGAGAAGTATTTTTTTAACAATTATAAGGAACAATTCAATAAAAATTAATGATTTAGATGACAGAAATTTAATGATGTTGTTAGAATTACGACAGAATGGCATATTAGATGATAGAATTTATAATGCTATAAGTTTTTTTTCTAGAGAAAATTTTTTGCCTAATAATTTAAAAGGTTTTGCTATGGAAGATCTAGACTTAAAAATTTTTAATGATGTCTTAGCTTCTAAAACAAGTGATATTGCTAAAATGATTTATTTAGGTTTAAGTCTTAATAATAAAGTAAGGAATGTATTAGAAATTGGAACTGGATCAGGTTGGCAAACAGCATTATTATCAAAGATTTATAATCGTGTATATACTATTGAATTAAATAAAGAGGCTTATACTTTTTCTAGTAATATCTTAAAAAATATCTCAAACAAAATATCTTATAAACATGGTGACGGTAAATTAGGTTGGCTTGATGCTGGTCCATTTGACGCCATATATATTGATTGTTGTGTTAAAAATGAACCTAAATATTTGTATTCTAATTTGACTCAAGATGAAGGTGTGTTAATTACTGCAAAAACATATGATAATGGACAATATTATTGTAGTTCTCTACCACATAATGGTAAGGGTTTAGTTAAATCTAATTATGAAATTAATAGAGGTTTTTTATTATAATGTTTTATCAAAATTTTTAGAGATGATTTATGAACTATAAGAATTTAATTTTTATATCTATAATATTTTTTTTGACTTCTTGCACAACGAATAAATATTTAGCACCAGTAGTAAATAAAAATGAATCCTTTGTGAATAAAAATTTTATTTCTAGAACGATTAACGTATATGCAGGTGATAGTCTTTATGCAATTTCTAAAAGAGAAGGAGTTTCTATACGTTCTATTATAAAAGCAAATAATTTAAAGCCTCCTTTTATTCTTTATGAAGGTGATAAACTTACAATACCAATATCTAAAATTTATATAGTTAAAAAAGGTAATACTCTTTGGGATATAGCTAAATGTTATGGTGTCTCTATAAATAGTATTAGAAGTATAAATAGTTTAAAAGTAAAAGATAAAATTTTTGAAGGTAAAAAAATATTTATTCCAATAAACAATTATAATGTTAATATTGAATGTAAGAGCCTAATAAAAGAAAAAAGAACTAATAAGAATAGAGATAAAAAGTCAAAAACTATAAATAATAAAAATGATAAAAGTTTAATTAACTTAACCTATTTATGGCCTGTAAAAGGTAAAATTTTATCAAACTATGGGTTATTAGCTAAAGGCTTACGTAATGATGGAATAAATATTTCTGCTAATAAAGGGGACCCTGTTTTTGCAGTAGAATCAGGAAAAATAGTTTATGCAGGAAATGAAATTCAGGCATTTGGCAATTTAATTCTAATTAAGCATTCTGACAATAAAACCACGGCTTATGCACACCTTGAAAAGATTAATGTTAAGAAAGGACAGTTTGTAAAAAAAGGTCAAGTAATAGCATCCCTAGGTAATAGTGGTAAGGTCTCTTTGCCACAATTACATTTTGAGATTAGAGATGTTAATGGTCCTTTAGATCCCTTAAAGTATTTGCCATAAAATATTAAAGTTTTATTTTAAGTTTACCGGCTCTATCTTGAATAAATTGCCATGCTACTCTTCCAGATCTAGACCCTCTAGTTACAGACCATTCTATAGCAAGTTCTTTTAAACTATTTTCATTTATTTTTAATTTAAAATGACGAGCATATGATTGTATTATATTTAGATAGTCATCTTGAGAGCATTGATAAAAACCTAACCATAAACCAAATCGATCAGATAAAGAAATTTTTTCTTCTGCACTTTCTGATGGAGTAATAGAAGTTGATTTCTCATTTTCAATCATGGATCTTGGCATTAAGTGTCTTCTATTAGAAGTAGCATAAAATATAATATTGTCAGACCTATTCATAATACCACCATCAAGAACAGTTTTTAATGATTTATAATGATTTTCATTATTATCAAAAGAAAGGTCATCACAGAATATGATAAATCGATATTTAAAATTATTCAATTGAGATATCAATACTGGCAGAGTTTTAATATCATCTCTATAAATTTCAATTAAAATTAATCGGTTTTTATTATTTTTGTAACACAGCTCTCTATGAACAGATTTTACCAATGATGATTTTCCCATGCCTCTAGCACCCCATAACAGGACATTATTAGCAGTATAGCCTTCTGAAAATTGTGTGGTATTATCTAAAAGTATTGATTTTACATGATCAATACCTTTTAATAAATTAATATTTATAGCATTAATATTTTTTACTGGAATTAATTCAAAGTTTTCTGCAGACCATAAATAACCATTTTCACTGGATATTTTAACTTTATGCCGATTGTTTGGTTTTGAAATTTTTTCTAAAGCTTTAGTTGATCTTTCAAGTAAAGATATAATTTGATCATTGATATTCATCTTTTTTCCATTAAGGCAATAAGAATAATAGTTTTTGTTGCAATAATATAGTATTTAATATTTATTACTTTAAACCTTCAGTTTATACTTTGCAATATAAGGGTTAGAAGTTATATTTTTTATTTAAGGAGTTTAAATGTTTATTTCAGAAGCTATGGCACAAGGAGCAGGAGGAGGATCTGGATTTTTAATTCAAATTGCTCCATTAGTATTAATATTTGCAGTTTTTTATTTTTTATTAATTAGACCACAACAAAAAAAAATGAAAGACCATAGATCGATGGTAGCAGCTTTGTCCAAAGGTGATAAAATAGTTACTGCAGGAGGTTTGATGGGAACTATAGCTAAAATTGAAGATGAAAGAATTGCTTCTGTTGAGATAGCTGAAAATGTAAAAGTTAAAGTTGTTAGATCAACCATAACTGAAGTAATTTCTGAAAATAGTGGCAAGAAAATACAATAATAATTATTAATAAATTGAACTATAGGATTTTAAATGCTTATTTTTGAAAATTGGAAAAAAATATTAGTATTAACAGTAAGTATTTTTGCTATTATTTTTTCTTTACCTAATTTTATTTCTAAAAACTTAATAAATAATACCCCAGGTTTTATGAAATCTGGAGAAATTAGATTAGGTTTAGACCTTCAAGGTGGCTCATATCTTTTATTAAGAGTTGAATCAGAGAGTTTACAAACAGATAGATTAAATTCTATAGCAGATGAACTTAGGATAGGGATGAGAAATTCTACTCCTAGAATAGGTTATAAAAATTTAAAAGTATCTGGTACCGAATTAAGTTTTGCACTTATTAAAAATGAAGATATCTCAATTATTAAAAACGTAATAGGTGATATTGATAAAGAATTAATTATTAATAGTGATAACTATACTAATATCAAGGTATCAATGTCTGAAGAAAAAATTAAAGAAATAAGAGATTATGCTATTTTACAATCAATTGAAATTATTAGAAGAAGGGTTGATGAAGTAGGCACAAATGAACCAATAATCCAAAGACAGGGCGATGATAGAATATTAGTGCAACTTCCTGGTTTAGATGATCCTGAAAGAATAAAAAGATTGCTGGGTAAAACGGCTAGAATGAATTTTAGAATGGTAAATGAAACAGCCAATATAGATGAAGCATTATCAGGTAGAGTTCCTCCAGGCTCAGATTTATTATTTGAGTTAGATGAAAGAACAGGAGAAAAAACAATCCCTTACGTAATATATAAAAAAATAGGGGTTTCAGGAGAACAATTAATTGACGCAAATCCAAGTATGGACCAAAATAATCAGCCCGTAGTTAGTATGAGATTTGATACGTCAGGTTCAAGAAAATTTGGAGAGCTTACTTCAAAGAATGTAGGAAAAAGGTTTGCAATAGTGCTTGATGGTGAAGTTATAAGTGCTCCAGTAATTAGGGAAGCTATAACAGGTGGTAGTGGACAAATATCAGGTAACTTTACTTTTGAATCGGCTAGTGATTTGTCCGTATTATTAAGAGCAGGAGCTTTACCAGCTCCACTAACAATTCTGGAAGAAAGGTCAGTAGGTCCATCTTTAGGAAAAGATTCTATAAATGCTGGAATTTATGCTGGTATAATTGCAATTATATTGGTTATTATTTATATGATAGTTATATATGGAATACGTTTTGGTATGACTGCTAATATATCTCTTATGGTGAATATATTATTAATTTTAGCTTTGCTTGGGGTATTAGATGCAACATTAACTCTACCTGGATTAGCTGGTATTGCCTTGACTATAGGTATGGCAGTGGATGCAAATGTTCTTATTTATGAAAGAATTAGAGAGGAATCTAGGTCAGGCAGATCTAATATAGGAGCCATAGATAATGGTTTTAAAGAAGCATTTAGAACTATTGTTGATGCAAATATTACCACGTTACTAGCAGCATTAATATTGTTCCAATTTGGATCGGGTCCAGTTAAGGGGTTTGCTGTTACTTTAGCTCTTGGGGTTATTACAACGATGTTTAGTTCTTTATTATTAAGTAGAGGTATAATTACTTTTTGGTATAACAAATTTAAACCAACTAGTTTAAATATTTAAGTCAGGAGAATTTATTAGTGTTAAGATTAATTTCTGATAATACAAGTATTAAGTTTATTAAATTAAAGTTAATTTCTTTTTCTTTTTCAGCTATTTTGTCAATTGCTGCAATTTTTGCAGTTATATTTATAGGTTTGAATTTTGGTATAGATTTTAAAGGAGGTATTTTATTAGAAGTTAGGACCTCTTCTAATATTGGTATAGCAGATATAAGAAATAAAATTACAGATTTAAATATTGGAGAAGTTTCTATTCAGGAATTTGGAGTAGATTCTGATTATTTAATTAGAGTTGAAAGACAAGAGGGAACAGATAATGCTCAACAAATTGCAGTTGAAGCAATTAAATCCTCTTTAGATAAGGCTTTTACTAAAGATATTGAATATAGAAGATTAGAATATGTAGGTCCTACAGTTAGTAAAGATCTTGTGTATGACGGTGTAATGGCAATTGTTTTTGCTATTATAGCTATGTTGGCATATATCTGGTTTAGATTTGAATTACCATTTGCATTAGGTGCTATTGTGGCATTGTTACATGATATTGTTCTTACTTTGGGATTATTTGCAATATTGGGGCTAGAATTTAATTTAGCTACCGTTGCTGCAATACTGCTAATTATTGGTTATTCGATGAACGATACAGTAGTTATATACGATAGAATTAGAGAAAACTTGAGAAAATTTAAAAAAATGGATTTAAATGAGCTGCTAGATAAAAGTATAAATGAAACTTTATCAAGAACTATAAATACTACTTTTACTACTATACTTGCTCTAGGAGCACTATATTTATTTGGAGGACAAATAATTGCTGATTTTGCATTTGCCATGCTTTGGGGGATAATAGTAGGTACTTATTCATCTATATTTATAGCTTCTACTATCTTGGTATATGTAAACGTAAGAAGAACTAAAGAAATAGAAAGTTAAAAAATTTTATGGATTTAGAATTATATCCTAAAAATAATGCTCCATATATAGAGGGTTATGGAAATGGGTATATAAAAATTTCAGGAATAAAAATAAAAAATTCTGTTTTATTATTATCTGATAAATACATAGATATAGGTAAATCAATAGAACAAAAAATCAAAAATATTATTAAGATAAATTTATCTAAATATAAGCCAGACTTAATTATATATGGTTCTATAAAAGGATTAGGCTATGAATCAGATATGCTATCATTTATAGAGAGTTTTAATTTACCAATCGAAGTTATGCAAATAGGCCCAGCTTGTAGAACATGGTCGGTATTAATAAGTGATGGAAGAAATATATGTGCAATTATTGAATTAAGCTAATAAGTATTCAAATATTAATTTAATTGAAAAAGAAATAAAATTAAATTATTATTATTAATATAATTATAATTTCTTTATTAGATAAGCTCATATTAATTACTTTTATTATTCAATATATTTTTTTAAAAATTTAGCTGTATGGCTATTTTTATTTTTTACTACATCTTTAAGAGTACCTTCTACAATAATTTTACCTCCTTTGTCACCACCTTCTGGGCCCAAATCAATAATCCAATCTGATGATTTTATTACGTCTAGATTATGTTCTATAACTATAACAGTGTTTCCTTGATCTACTAAAGTATTTAGAACATGCAAAAGCTTTTTTACATCTTCAAAATGTAGTCCTGTTGTTGGTTCATCCAATATATATATTGTATTACCTGTTGCTCTCTTTGATAACTCTTTTGATAACTTAATTCTTTGCGCTTCTCCTCCAGATAAAGTTGTAGCTGCTTGACCAAGTTTTATATAATTTAAACCTACATCAGATAGTGTTTTTAGTTTATTAAATATAGTAGGTATTGCTTTAAAAAATACTTTTGATTCTTCAATAGTCATATTAAGAATATCACTTATATTTTTGTTTTTTAATGTTATTTCAAGAGTTTCTCTGTTATAACGTTTTCCTTTACATTCTTCACATTGTACATATACATCTGGCAAAAAATGCATTTCTATTTTAACTATTCCATCACCTTGGCAGGGTTCACATCTCCCTCCTTTTACATTGAATGAGAATCTGCCAGGTTTGTAACCCCGAATTTTAGCATCTGTACTTTGGGCAAAATATTCTCTAATGGGAGTAAAGGTTCCTGTATAAGTAGCAGGGTTAGATCTTGGAGTTCTTCCTATAGGGGCTTGATTTATTTCTACAATTTTATCTATATTTTCTATACCACTTATTCTTTTATATTTACTAATTTGCAACTTACTCTTATTATTTATTTCTTTCTCCATTGCAGGTATAAGCGTGTCTACAATTAGAGATGATTTACCACTTCCAGAAACACCGGTAATACTAATAAAGTTTCCTAAGGGTAGTTTTACATCTATATTTTTTAGGTTATGAAGGTTAGCTCCTTCTAAAAATATAAATTTTTCTTTGTTTATTTTTCTTCTATTTTTAGGAATTTCAATTATATTTCTTCTTGATAAGTAGTTACCTGTAATGCTTTTTCTGTTTTCACATATTTGTTTAGGTGTACCT
>DQLC01000012.1 GCA_015660425.1 Alphaproteobacteria bacterium | reverse complement strand
CCCAGCCAGCGTTGATATATTGATTATAGGCATCTACAAAACCAGCAGGCATTCTCACTAATCCGTTTTCTAAAGAAATCCCTTCTTTATCTCCAACTCTATTTAGAGGAGCTAAAACATTAGAGGCAAATTTACCTGCTTCTTCAAATATCTGTTTTAGAAGATCTATATCAGAGTATTCTTCATTCTTATTTTGAGTAGGTGAATTAAGATGATTTATTACAAATAAAATATCTTCTATAGGTGCGTTATAATTATGCATATTTCCCTCTGTATTATTTTATAAAACTTTTCCGGGGTTCAATATATTTTTAGGGTCAAAAGTGGATTTTATAGATTTCATTAAATTTATTTCAATTTCAGGATTATAGGTTTTTAATTCTTCTTTTTTTAATTTTCCTATACCATGCTCTGCAGAAAAACTTCCATCTAAATTTTTAACTATATCAAAAACTAATTTATTTACATCTGTCCATTTACTAAGGAATTCTTTTTTATCTTGTTTAAGAGGTTGGCTAATATTAAAATGAATATTTCCGTCGCCGATATGACCAAATACAACTACTCTAGATTGTGGAATGAATTTTTCAACACATTTTGAAGCACTATCTATAAATTTACTTACATTATTTATAGGCACAGATATATCGTGTTTAATGGATCCTCCTTCTGGTTTTTGCGCTTCATTCAAACCATCTCTTAAAACCCAAAGCTCTTTTCTTTGTTGTGAACTTTCTGCAATTACTCCATCTAAGACAATATTTTTACTTAAAGCCAACTCAAAAAGATCTTCTATTTGTTTTCTTAAATTACTTTTAGAAGAAGAAGAAAATTCTATAAGTATATACCATTTATATTTATCTTTAATTGGCTCTTTAGCTCCGGGCACATGCTTAATAACCATTTCCATTCCTATTCTGCTTACAAGTTCATAAGCATTAAGTAAATCAGCACTTGCATTGCGCGCTAATCCAAATAGTTCTATTGCAGCGTCAGTATTAGGTATTGCAAATAAAGCTGTTTCAATATGTCTAGGAGCCGGAAATAGTTTCAAGACTGCGGAAGTTATTATTCCTAAAGTGCCTTCGCTTCCTATAAATAGTTGCTTTAAATCATACCCTCTATTATCTTTTCTTAAACTTGTTAAATTGTTCCATACTTCGCCATTAGCTAAAACCACTTCTATTCCCAATACTAAATCTCGCGCCATGCCATATCTTAGAACATTAATACCTCCAGCATTCGTAGATAAGTTCCCACCTATTGTACAAGATCCTTCAGATGCAAGACTTAAAGGAAATAAAAATTTTTTTTCATCCACAATATTTTGAATATTATTTAATATACAGCCTGCCTCTACCGTAATTGTAAAGTTATCTTCGTTAAATTCTTTAATGTTGTTCATTCTCTCTAATGATACCATTACTTCTTGTCCGTTTTCAGATGGAATTGTTCCTCCACATAATCCGGTTCTTCCTCCTTGAGGCACTACTTTTATATTATATTCATTACATATTTTTAAAATTTTACTAACTTCTTCAGTATTTTGAGGTCTTAATAATAAAGATGATTCTCCTCTGAATAAACCTCTCTCCTCCTCAAGATATGGTTCAATAACTTCTTTGTCTTCAATCCATCCTTTAGGACCTAAAGTTTCTTTTAATGGCTTTAAATGTTTAATTTCAGAATTCATATGTTTTTTATCTTACCGATTAATAATAATTAGAATATAAAACTTTAATGATTTAGATCAAGATTATTTAGAGGACCCTCTAATTAAACGATCATTTATTGCTATTCCTATTTTTTTATTTGGAATTTCTTTAATAGCAATTTTTTTAATATTTTTTTTATCTAATAATCTTAACATTGCAAACAAGTTCATAGCGGCTTCATCCAAATCCGCTGTTAAACTAAGATTCATTTTAGTGAAATTATCTATATTTTTGGGATCTTTTCCAAAGCCGAGCCAAACTTCACCTTTAAGGGGAAATTTTGCATTTAATCTAAGAGATGCGTTAGGTGCATAATGTTTTTTAAATAAACCAGGGCTAATAGGTGTAGTATTATTTGCATTTGATTCAATATACGAAACTTTTACATATTTATTCGTAGGAGTAATATTTAACCCTCCTGGCCTTAATACTGTAGGTTTGTTTCCTGTAAAATCTATAACCGTGGATTCTATTCCAATACTAGTGCTTCCTCCGTCAAGGATCATATCTTTTTTTTCATTAAGATTGTTACCTAGATCTTTCAAAACATGGCTGGCCTTAGTAGGACTTAAGTGTTCTGATATATTTGCGCTTGGAGCAATTAAAGGTTGGTTAACAACTTTTAAGAGTTTTAATGCAACGGGATGATTAGGTATTCTAACGGCTACTGTTTTTAAATTAGCTCTGGCTATTGAAGAAATATTTGAAGAGTTTTTATATTTTAAGATTAAAGTAAGGGGACCTGGCCAATATTTTCTAATTAATTTATAAGCTTCATTCGGAATGTTTTCAGTTATAGATAAGATTTGCTCTAAATTATAAACGTGAACTATTAGAGGATTATTCTTAGGTCTTCCTTTAACTTTATAAACTCTTTCAATGGCTTCTTTATTGCAGGCTAATGCCCCAAGTCCATAGACTGTTTCTGTAGGAAAAGATACAATTCCTCCCTTTAATAAAAGTTTTGCAGCAATATTTATATTTTTTACAGTGGCTTTATAAATTTTCATTAAGTTAGCGCTGGTTTTAATTTTTCAAAAGCTTGGTTTAGTAAATCAGGGCTTTTAGCATAACAAATTCTTATCCAACTATTTCCTCCTTTACCAAATGAAGTACCTGGTGCAAGTCCAACTCCAGTATCAGTAAGTGTTTTAAAACAAAATTTTTCTGAATCTGTAATATTTTTTACTTTAAAGTAAGCATAGAAGGCAGCCTTTGGAAAAGGTAAAATAACTTGAGAAAAATTATTTAAATAATTAATTGTAAGTTTTCTTGAGTCATCAAGTTTATTTATCATGGTTTTTATAAAATCTTCACCATCTGTAATTGCGGTAATACCTGCGTATTGTGCCGGAGAAGAAGGCGAGGCAACATTAAATTCATTTAGTTTTTCAAATATATGGAGCAAATTCTCAGGGAGTATTATCCATCCTAATCTCCATCCTGTCATAGCCCATGACTTTGAAAAGCTATTTACAACTAATAATAAATCATTTTCATCAGATATATCTAAAAAGGAAGGAGCTACATTTCTATCGTAAACAATTCTTTCATATACTTCATCTGAAATTATCCATATTTTGTTTTTTCTACATAGTTCTAAAATTGCCATTTGTTCTTGTGAATCCATCATCCAACCGGTAGGATTATTTGGGCTGTTAATATAAATAGCTTTAACATTTTTTATATGTTTATTAATTTCTGCAATATTTAGCTGCCATGTATTATCTGAATCTGAATAAATTAGTGGAATTTCTATTACTTCTCCTCCCATAATTTCTATGCATCTCATAAAATTTGGCCAGACAGGTGTTATACAAATAACTTTATCTTTAGGGTTAATTATAGCTTCTGAAGCCATCATAAGTGCATTCATTCCTGCAGAAGTAACCATTATTCTTGAAGGAGGTATATTTTTTTTGTGTAAAGAAGATGAGTATTTTGATATTATATTAACTAGTTCAGGGACTCCTTGATTGGCACTGTAAAATGTGTGACCAGCGTCTAGTGCATCTTTCATGGCTTGAGATATAAATGAAGGCGTTGCTATGTCTGTTTCCCCAAAATATAGAGGGATTATATCTTTTTTCCCTATAGCAGTGTTAGCTATTTTTCGAATAGGAGATGTTTCTAAAGATTTAATAATAGTTCTTATTTTAAAGTCTTTATTTGGGATCAAGTTATAGCGCCCATTTGCCATGGAACAAACTCTAAATCTCCTAAACCGTTTATTTCTGATTTTGATTGTTTTCCTGAAGCCACATCAAGAATTAATTGGAAAATTTCTTCTCCCATTTCTCCTATTGTTGCTTCGCCTAATAAAATTTTACCACAGTTTATATCCATATCTTCGGTCATTCTATTATATAGATCATCATTTGTAGCTAGTTTTATAGATGGAGTTGGTTTGCATCCAAATACTGAGCCTCTTCCAGTAGTAAAACAAATCATATTAGCACCACCAGCGATAAGTCCTGTTACACTTGTAACGTCATAACCTGGAGTATTCATAAATGTGAATCCTTTAGCCTTAATATTTTCAGCAAATTGATAGACATCTACTAAATTAGTTGTGCCGCCTTTTGCAACAGCACCAAGAGATTTTTCAAGAATAGTTGTTAATCCTCCTGCCTTATTACCAGGAGAAGGGTCTTGATGTAGTTGCTCTTTATTTTCTTCAAATTTTATCAAATAGTCCTCTTGCCACCATTTTATAAAGTTAACAATTTTTTGACCTACTTCTTCATTTATTGCTCTTCTAGTCAATAGATGCTCAGCTCCAAATATTTCCGGAGTCTCTGCAAGAGTTCCGGTTCCACCATTTTTAACTAGTAAGTCCACAGCTGCCCCTAAGGCTGGATTTGCAGTCATGCCAGAATAGGCATCTGATCCTCCACATTCTAAACCAAGAATTAATTCTGATGCAGGACATTTCTCCCTTTTACTCTTATTAAGAATAGGGAGCATTTGTTTAATTATTTCTACACCTTCTTGAATAGTTTTTCTTGTTCCTCCAACTTCTTGGATAGTCATCATTTTAAATGTATCTGAATTAGCCCAACTCATAGATTGAGCCATTCCACTTACTTGATTTACTTCACATCCCAATCCAATAATAATTAAACCTCCAAAATTAGGATGTCTAGAATATCCTGCAATTGTAGCCTGTAATAGTTCCCATCCTAAGCCCTTACTATTAATTCCACATCCAGTTCCATGGGTAATTGATACTATTCCATCAACATTGTCATATTCAGATAGTGCTTCCTCAGTAAAAAAATCTGCTATTTTTTTACAAACTGTTGCTGAACAATTGACTGATGAAATAATGCCAATAAAATTTCTAGTGCCTACTTTACCATTAGCTCTTCGGTAGCCCATAAAAGTAGCTCGTTCATTTTCTGGTAATACTTTTACTTCCTTGCAACCTTTCGAAAATTGGTAGTCTTTTTTTCTGTTTACCATTCCGGTGTTATGGACATGAATATGATCACCACTTTTTATGTTTTCTATAGCTACCCCAATGATATTATCATATTTTATAATTTCTTCCCCTTTAGCGATATCTTTTGTAGCTATTTTATGTCCAACAGGAATATGTTGATTGGTATTAATATTTTCATGATCTAATTTAACATTTATCTCTATGTCAGATTTAGCTGTTACTACATTATCATTTTCGTGCAATCGAATTACTAAAGATTCCATTTTATATTCTCCCAATAATACAAAGATATATTAATATATATTATATTTATATAGATTTAAATATATTTTATGTTTACTTTTTATAGGCTTTTATAGAATATTTGAATTTATATTTACAAAGCCTAAATTTATTTATAAAAATTTGTTTTTTTACAAGGGGGAATAAAATGAAATTAGTTAGATATGGCGTTAAGGGTAAAGAAAAACCAGGAGTTATTGATTCAGAAGGAAATATTAGAGATTTATCTAAAAAGATGCCGGATATTAATGGATCGGTTTTATCTACAGCAAAATTAAAAAAATTGTCTGCAGTTAATATAAATAGATTGCCTTTAGTTAAAGGTAAGAAAAGACTAGGTGTACCTATTTCAGGAATAGGTAAAATTGTTTGTATTGGCCTTAATTATGTTGATCATGCTAAAGAGACCGGCAGTCCAATTCCAAGTGAACCTATAATGTTTATGAAACCTACAAGTTCACTTAGTGGTCCAAATGATGATGTTATGCTACCTAGAGGTATAATTCTAGGTAAAAAAGGTACAAAGTTAAAAGATAGTATTTGTGGAGATTGGGAAGTTGAACTAGGCATCGTTATTGGAGATACTGCTAGATCAGTCAGTGCTGCCCGAGCATTAAGTTATGTTGCTGGTTATACATTAGTAAATGATGTTTCGGAAAGAGAATATCAAATGAAAGCAGCAGGTGGACAATGGATTAGAGGAAAAGGATTTGATACATCTTGTCCAGTAGGTCCATGGATGGTTACAAGAAATGAAGTTAGAAAGATCCAAGATCTTGATCTTTGGTTAGATATTAATGGAAAGAGAATGCAAACTGGCAATACTTCAACAATGATTTTTGATGTTAAAACAATTGTATCTTATGTAAGCCATTATATGACTTTAGAACCAGGTGATGTGATAGCCACTGG
>DQLC01000026.1 GCA_015660425.1 Alphaproteobacteria bacterium | reverse complement strand
AAGTCATTTGAATTGCAATGGCCATATCCAATAAAAGAATGGGAAGCTGCAAATATATTAACTAATGTTTACAAAAATAATGTTATTATTCCTATAAAGTTGTCCGTTATAGATGTAACAAAAACTTTGTATTTAAACACAATGTTAAGTTTTCAGGTTTGTAAAGATATATGTATACCAATAGAAACTAATTTATTTTTAAAACTTTACCCAGGTGAATCAGAATTAACTGATAAGTTTCATAATATTGAACTAGCTCTTTCTAAAGTACCAGTAGAGTATAAAAAGACTGGAATAAAAAACATTCTTATTAAAAAGCATTCTAAAAATGCATTAATTATTAATATTGAAAACGCAATAAGCTTTCCACCTGGACCACTTGAAGTTTTTCTGGAAAATGGAGATAATTATATAAAAATTTCAAAAATTAATATTTTAGAAAATTTTAATAATAATATTAAAGCTAAATTAGTTTTAGAAGATGCAGTCGATAATTATAAAAATATTAATATTACTTTAGTAAAAGGCAATTTAGTAGCATTTGCAGACTCCATTAATATAAACGAACCTAATTTTGATAGTATTTTGGTTATTCTAGTTATGGCGTTTATAGGTGGTTTTATTTTAAATTTTATGCCGTGTGTGCTTCCAGTATTAACCTTAAAGCTTTCTCGTATTTTATCTAACAATTATAAGGAGCATGCCAGTATTAGATTCAATTTTTTATTAACTACTTTAGGAATAGTTTTTTCTTTTATCTGTTTAGCTTTTATAACTATTGGACTTAAAAATATTACAGGTGAAATTGGATGGGGCATACAGTTTCAACAACCTTTATTTTTATTCTTCTTAATATTTATTCTCATCATTTTTTCTTTAAATTTATTTAATGTTATAGAAATTAATCTACCTAGTAACTTATCATCTAATATTAATAATTATATTAAGAATAAAAAACATGGAATAGCCTTCTTTGAAGGAGCCTTTGCGACATTATTGGCTACACCTTGCTCAGCTCCATTTTTAGGTTCAGCAGTTAGTTTTGCTTTATCTTCTAGTTTTTTTATAACATTAAGTATTTTTATAGTTTTAGGTATTGGGATGTCGTTTCCATATATTTTATTTATTGCATTTCCTTCTCTTGTACGGTTCTTACCAAAGCCAGGCACTTGGATGGTTTATTTAAAATATTTTTTAGGTTTTGGTGTAATGTTAACAGCAGTGTGGTTAGGCTATGTTTGTATTATGATAGTAGGTTTAAGAATATTTACTGTGTTTATACTATCTATAATAATACTTTTATTAATGTTTAATAAAACAATTAATAAGAACAAATATGGATTTTTATTAATAACTTTATTAATAATTACTGTATTTTTTACTTATACTAGCAAAGTATTAGATAAATATTCTTTGGGTTTTAGTAATAATTCTGAATGGGTAAAATATAATAGTGATTCATTACTAAATTATATTAATGGCGGTAGTACTGTATTTATAGATATTACAGCAGATTGGTGTGTTACCTGTAAGGTAAATAAATTGTTAATATTAAATAGTAAAGAGTTTAAAAATATAGCTAAAAATAATAATCTCATTTTAATGAGGGGTGATTGGACTAAACCTGATAATAAAATCACTCAGTTTTTGCAAAAGTCAAATAGATACGGTATACCATTTAATGCTTTATATAATATTAAATATCCAGAAGGAATTATATTTTCAGAACTATTAACGTTAAAGGAAATTAAAGATAGTATTAAAAATATGCATATTAGCTATGCGGAGTAATAAAAAATATTAATTAGATAATTATTCAAATATTTAGTAAAATTACATAAATAATAATTGGAGTAAATTTAATGACTATAGAAGTAGGAAATACAATACCGACAGCAACATTAAAATATATAGGAGCTGGTGGCGTTACAAATATAGAAGTTAGTAAACATTTTTCTAATAAAAAAATAGTTGTGTTTTCTGTACCTGGTGCTTTTACGCCTACGTGCTCAGCTAAACATTTGCCAGGGTTTGTAGAATACTCTGCAGATATTTTAAGTAAAGGTGTTGATGAAATAATATGTATTTCAGTTAATGACCCTTTTGTCATGAATGCTTGGGAAAAGGATCAAAATTCAAAAGGCAAAGTAACACTTTTAGCTGATGGAAATGGAGAATTTACTGAAGCATTAGGTTTAACGTTTGATGGAAGTGGTTTTGGATTAGGGAAAAGAAGTAAAAGATTTGCTATGATAGTAGAGAATGGTACTGTTTCTCATTTAGCTATTGAAGAAGCTGGAGCGTTTGAGATATCTAGTGCAGAAAGTATACTAAAAGCCTTAGATTAGTTTTTTGGTATAGCTGATGTCGCAAGTTTATCAGCTATATCATTTTCTATATTACCAGAATGCCCTTTTACCCACTGCCAATTAATATCTATTTTTTGAGTTAAGCCATCTAATTCTTGCCATAGATCTTTATTCTTTACGTCTTTCTTTTGGCTGTTTTTCCAGTTATTAATTTTCCAGTTATGTATCCAAGAAGTTATTCCATCTTTTACATATTTGCTATCAGTATAAATAGTAATTTTAAGATTTAAATTAATACTTTTTAAAGCATTAATTACAGCTAATATTTCCATTCTATTATTCGTTGTATGTGGCTCTGAACCGCTTAGTTTTTTGGTTAAGTCAGGATACTTAATAAGTGCCCCCCAACCTCCTGGACCAGGATTTCTAGAGCATGCTCCATCTGTCCATATACTTATAGATTTTTTATTATTCATGCTCAATTACCTGTGCAAAGTTAATATTATTATTATAAAAAAAAAGTAATTTATATACATATTCATTAGGGTCTTTTGTTAATATTTTTTTAGAATCCTTTTTATTTTTTTTGTCTATTATTCTAGTTAAAAAAAATCTAATACAGTAAATTTTGCATATTATATTTATTGAAGTTAATTCATTATAAGAAATCTTCCTATATTTATTATAACTGTTTATAAGGATTTTAACCTTGTCCATATTGAGTTGTATGCTTTTGTTATTGGTATGATAAAAACACCATGATATAATAACTATTGCAATATCTGATATTAAGTAATCATAATTTGAAAAATAAAAATCTATAAATCCTT
>DQLC01000025.1 GCA_015660425.1 Alphaproteobacteria bacterium | reverse complement strand
TGGAGAAGATGGTGCAACTCATCAAATATTAGAAGACATTGGTATGATGAAAATGCTTCCTGGCATGACCGTTATTAATACTTGTGATTATAACCAAACTAAAGCAGCTACTATTGCTATTGCTAATTATAAAGGCCCTGTCTATCTTAGGTTTGGCAGACCAAAAGTCCCTGTATTTACTCCAGAAAATCAAAATTTTGAAATTGGTAAAGCAATTCAGCTTCAAGATGGAAAAGATGTAACTATCATAGCTACAGGACATTTAGTTTGGGAATCATTGGAGGCAGCTAAAATTTTACATGAAAAAGGAATAAGTGCTGATGTTATTAATATCCATACTATAAAACCTTTGGATCAAGATGCTATTATAAAATCCGTAAATAAAACAGGATGTGTTGTAACCGCTGAAGAGCATAATTATTTGGGTGGGCTTGGCGAAAGTGTTTCTCGTGTTTTAGCTTCTAATAGACCTGCCCCGCAAGAATTTGTTGCTACAAATGATACATTTGGTGAATCAGGAAAACCTGCTCAGCTAATGGAAAAATATGGTCTTACTGCTAGCTCAATTGTAGAAAAAGCAAAAAGAGTATTAAAAAGAAAATAATTGAATTATTAGAAGGAATAGAGGAGAAAAATTAATCGTCTCTAGATTCAGAATTGTCGGTATCTAAATAGTTAGGAACGCCATCACCATCAGTATCATCATTTGTAGGATCGCCATCTCCAATATCATTTGTAGGATCGCCATCTCCATCCCTATCTTCAGTTAAGTCTGAATCTGGCTCAAGATCTTCATCAATAGTTAATGTGCCATCATTATCGTCATCACTATCTACAAAATCTGCATATGGATCATCATCGGTATTATCATCTGTAAGATCTAGATTTCCATTTAAATCCTCTAAATAAGAAGGAACATTATCAAAATCATGATCATTTTCTTCAGATTCAAGTAACTTAAACTTGAAAATTAGGTTAGAATATACTGGAACATCTCCAGCTGCACTGGAGTAATATCCCATCCCAGAGGGTAAAAACATTACTCCTATCCCTGGATTGGTATAATCTACAGTTCCGTCATTGTTAATTACAAAGTCTGTGGCATTATTAAATTCTGGCAGAACTCTTCCCCACCCTGCAATTGTATTTGTTAAATCAAAATCTACAGGCGTTGAAGAACTGTCAAAGATTACTCCATCCATAAGACTTCCTTCATAATTAACACGAACTCTATCAGAAAAATTTGGAGAAATTTCTGATTCACCTTGATTAATTTTTAAGATATAGTATTCATATTCAACATCAAAATAAGTAGTGGTTAGTGTTATAATATCATCACTAAGCATAGTATTCTGATTTGGATCTGGAAGATTTCCATCTTCAGGAAGCTCAGAAATAATAATTTCATCTAAAGTGAAATCAGGATTATTTTGTAAATAAGCAGAATTGTAGTAATGTGTTTCGAAATATCCTAATAAAGAGTCATTATCAATAATTTGTTGTTCAGTTCTGTCATTCTCAGGAATTTCTACTAGCCCATCACCATCGTCCTCTGGACAAGAGAAAAATAAAACTAAAAATAAAAAGAAAAAGAAATGTACTTTAAATCTCATTGCTTTAATTTTACATGCAAAAATACAATTATTATATTGTATTTTATTAAGTTTTAACAATCTTTTAAGGAGTTAAATATAAATATAAATGGAAGATAAAAAAGTAATACTTAATGATGATCAAATCAGAAGTAAGTTAAAGAGAATTTCTTACCAAATACTGGAAACTAATTCGCAAAGTTCAGAACTTATTATAGCAGGAATTGAATCCAATGGATATTTGATTGCAAAGGAATTAAAAAAAATACTTAATAAACTTTCAAATATAGAAGTCACTCTGTGTAAGGTAAAAATTGATAAGAAAAACCCGAGAAAACCTATTGAAACTTCTATAGGAAAAGAGCTATACTCAAATAAATCAATTGTTTTAGTAGATGATGTTTTAAATTCTGGATCAACATTAATATACGGGGTAAAACATTTTCTAGAAACAGAACTATTACAATTTAAAACTGCTGTTTTAGTTAATAGGAATCATAAAAAGTTTCCAGTAAAAGCAGATTTCAAAGGAATATCACTTTCAACTTCATTGCAGAGTCAAGTAATGGTTGAATTTAAAGGCTCAAAGATCGAGGCCTTGCTTGTTTAATTTAATTAATATTTCACCAATATTACTTTTGCCCGATCCTGTATATCCAACAACAACTATAATCATATTTGGGCTTTGATATTAATATCTAAATTTTATTGTAATATAAATTAAAGATTTTATATTTGCAGCCTTATACAAGAGTTAATTTTTGACCTGATAGCTCAGTTGGTAGAGCATCTCCCTTTTAAGGAGAGGGTCCTGGGTTCGAGCCCCAGTCAGGTCACAATTTAGAGAAAAATAGTCTTTTAATTAATAGATTTAAAAGGCTATTTTTTAATTAATTTACGTGTGGTAGTCTTCTGGCCATTGGAAAGTTCTATAAGATATATTCCATCAGTTAATGAGCTAACATCTAAAGAATTAAAAATTATATTAGAAAGATTTTCAAAGTTAGGAGTGAAGCATTTATCTTTATATTCGATTATTACAATGCGTACGTGGCGGAATTGGTAGACGCGTTAGGTTGAGGGCCTAATAACTTAATAAGTTGTGGAAGTTCGAGTCTTCTC
>DQLC01000083.1 GCA_015660425.1 Alphaproteobacteria bacterium | reverse complement strand
TTTATGCATTGGTTTATTATGTTTTTAGTGCCTACTACATTAACCTCTCTAAACCATGCTAACTGATTTTTTTTAGGAACTTTTCTGTGATATTGTCTTGCGGCTAAATGTATAATGATGTCATCTTTTATAAATTTTGGTAGTATATTTTTTGTAATATCACATTCTATTAGTGTTGCTGGCAAAGTGATATTTTGAAGAGAGTTTTTTAAATCTGCTATTATAATATTAGATTTAGATATGTTCATGTTTATTAGTTTTTCAGCAATTTTAAGTCCGGTTAAACCTGCTCCTCCAATTAAAACCCATCGAGACATAATTAATGGATTCTCGCAGAAAATGCTAAAATAATTAAACCAATAGTAATAAATATTAGAGCCATAATTCTTGTAAAACTTATATTTTCTTGAAAAATTAGCCATGCTAAAATTGTAACAACAATATAACCTAAAGCTTGAAAGGGGTAAGCTAAGCTTACGTCTACTTTAGAAAGCACCCACAACCATAATAGTATGGATATGCCATATGAAATAAACCCTGTAATTATATATGGGTTTAAAGCTATAGAAATACTGGTATTAATAATATTATTTTTAAGGTCAATGTTGCCAAATTGTTTCATGCCAGCTTTTAATAAAATTTGTGCTAAAGCATTTAATAGCACGCTTGATATTATAAATATAAAGTTAGATATCATTTGTTAATTCTAAAAATAGTTCTTCTAGATCTGGTTCTTTTGAATTTATAGTTTTAATTTTTGCTCCACTATTATATATTTTTTCTATGATCTCACCTTCATTAATTTCACTAGGTTTAAAAGATATTTTTAATAAGTTTTTATTCATTATAGTTATATTTATGCCTTTTAATTTAATTTTATCTGCATTATCATTTTCTAATAATATTATTAACTCTTTTTTATCAAGTTTATTTAACATTACAGATGTTTGCCCTTCAGCAACAATTTTTCCTTTATTTACTATTGCTAAACTATCGCACATTGCTTCTGCTTCTTCTAAATAATGCGTAGTTAAAATAATAGTAACTCCGGCTTCATTAAGCTTTTTCACTTCCTTCCATAAAGACTGTCTAAGAGCAACATCTACTCCTGCTGTAGGTTCATCTAAAATTAAAATAGGAGGTCTGTGGACCATAGCTTTGCCTATCATTAATCTTCTTCGCATTCCACCGGAAAGACTTCTGGCATAAGCGTCTGCTTTATCTGTTAATCCCACTGTCTCTAATATTTCTGCAACACAGTTTTCACTTTTAGGCACTCCATAATAACCACTTTGGTACTCTAGAGTTTCTCTAGGAGTAAAAAAAGGGTCTAAAATAAGTTCTTGTGGAACCACGCCTATAGCTAATTTCGCATTTCTTTCATTAATATCTATATCATTACCCCAAACTTTAACATTTCCCTTAGTCTTTAAGACAAGTCCAGCAATAATATTTATTAAAGTGGATTTGCCAGCTCCATTAGGACCTAATAGACCAAATATAGATTTTTTAGGAATGTTTAAATTAATGCCTTTAAGAGCTTCAAATGCATTAGGTTTTTTATAATTATAAATTTTTTTTAAATCTGATATTTCGATAGCAAAATTTTGATTAATATTAGTCATGTATTTTATTCTTTTATAGTTTATAGTTATTTGACATAAGTGTCGGTAACATTTTCATACAGTTAATTCAATATATAATAAATAGAAGGTTTTTTATTATGGAAACAAATAAAAAAAAAAATACGAAGAAAGCGGTAAAAATTGAAAAAGTATTTTGTGCAGGAGGAGAAGACGGAGATGGTCATCCTAAAGTATACTTAAGTATGGGAGAAAAAGAAAAGTCAATCAGTTGTCCTTATTGTGGAAATATATTTACTAAATTTTCCTAGTTTTAATAAAAAGTAAAGATATTATGACGCCTATAAATGCAATTATAGAAGAAAAGAAAAAAGACTTTTCATAATATGCATTATAAATATCTCCAGAAATAGCAATTGATATTGCTAAACAAGCCCCCATAGATATTGCAGAATATAAAGCTTGGCTTTTAGCTTGCGCTCTAGCAGGCATAACTTCAGATATAAAATATATTGCTGCCAAATGGGTAAGGCCAAATGTAAAAGCATGGAGAATTTGTATTAGTGCAAGGAAAAAAATATTATCAGCATATACCATTAAAGCCCATCTAACACTTGCTATCACCCCTGCTAAAATTAGGTAATTTTTTGATGATGTATAATTTTTAAATTTATAGAAATAGGATAAAAGAATAATTTCAAAAATTACACCTTCTGCCCATAATGAACCAATTATAGTTTCAGATAGACCAATACTTTTCCAATAGATCGTTGCAAAACCATAGTATAGGCCATGACTACTTTGAATAGCGCCACAAGCAAGTAAAAAAGGAAAGAAGTTTCTATTACTTAATAAAGAAAATGTACTTATTCTGTGTCTAGCTGGTAAAGATTTAATAGTAGGCATAAAACATATAGAAATAAATACTAATAATGCTCCAAAGGACATTAAAACTGGAACATAATTTAACCCAAATTCTTCTATAATTAACCCTCCAAAAAAAGCAACAATTATAAAAGAAACTGAACCCCATAATCTAGTTTTTCCGTAATCAAATTTATATTTTTTTATGGCAGTAGTTGTTATGCTTTCTGTTAAGGGCATCAATGGAGCAAATAATGCCCAGCTTAATATAGCTATAAAAGCTAAAAAATAAAGAGAGGTAAAAAAGTTTAAGGAGATTAGTATTAAGGTGGCTAAAAATGAAAGATAAAGCATGGGTATTTTTCTATTACCGTATTTATCACCTAAACCAGCAAAAAAAGGATTAGCGATAAGTTTGGTTAACACAGCAGTAGATAATATAAAGGCAATATAGCGTTCCTCAAAACCCTTTGATGATAGCCAAAGTGGGAAAAAAGGTGCATTAATTCCAATAACCATAAATATAGAAAAATAAACTACAGAAAATTTTGTTGAAATTTTATTATTAAATAACATTCTCTGCTGATAGCAATATTTAGTTTTGTTTAGCAAGTTAATTTTAATAAAGAACTATAGAATGTTATATAATTAGGTGATAATAAATTAAAATAGGGTATTATTTTATGGATGCTAAAGATAAACAAACTAATACAAAAAGGTCACTGACATTAATTGATGGGTCAGGGTTTATTTTTAGAGCTTATTACGCATTGCCTCCACTTACTAGAAAAGATGGAATGCCAATAAACGCTGTAATGGGTTATTGTAATATGATATGGCGTTTAATTGCAGAAACAAAAACGGATTCCTTAGCTGTAATATTTGATACGGCTTCTAAATCTTTTAGAAATGAAATTTATTCTGAATATAAAGCTAATCGATCCGAGGCGCCGGAAGATTTAATCCCACAATTTTCTTTAATCAGAGATGCTACTGAAGCTTTTAATATTCCATATATAGAATTAGCAGGATATGAAGCGGATGATATCATTGCTACCTATGCAAGTCAGGCTAATAGGGAAGGGTGGGAGGTTGAAATAATTTCATCTGATAAAGATCTCATGCAGTTGGTAAACGATAATGTCAAGATGATAGATCCAATGAAGATGATTACTATCGGCAAAGAAGAAGTTTTTAAAAAATTTGGTGTTTATCCTGATAGGGTTATAGATGTTCAAGCTTTAGCAGGTGATAGCACGGATAATATTCCTGGAGTACCAGGTATAGGAATAAAAACTGCAGCAGAATTAATAAATGAGTACGGTGATTTAGAATCATTATTAATGAGAGCACGTGAAATTAAGCAACCTAAAAGAAAAGAAAATTTATTAAATTTTGCTGATTTAGCAAGAATTAGTATGCAATTAGTTACATTGTCTGAGGATGTCAAAGATATTGAAGATTTTAGAAGTTTTAAAAGACAAGATATTGATCTTGATAAACTTAAAACTTTTTTATTAGAACAAGGGTTTAATAGCCTCATTGGTAGACTTCCTAATGAAGAAGGTTTTATAAAAAGTAAAAGTGCTTATGTCGCCTTACCCGAAGATAAAGAAAAAATAAATACTAAATTAGATATAGATATTAATTATAAGCTTATTACAGAAGAAAAAGATTTAATTAATTGGATCCAAGGAATCCACTTAAAGGGAATAGTAGCAGTTGATACTGAAACCACCTCAATTGATTCTGTTTCGGCAAAGTTGGTTGGTATTTCTTTATCTTTTGAGCCTGGGAATGCTGTTTATATTCCTCTTGCGCACAAATCTAAAGAAGGGGGGTTAATAGCTAAAGACATCAAACAAATAGATATGAAAAAAGCCTTATCTATTTTAAAGCCTATATTAGAAGATCCTAGTATTATAAAAATAGGACAAAATATTAAATATGACATGACTATATTACAAAATGCTGGAAATATTAGCATTTATCCTATTCATGATACAATGTTAATGTCCTTTGTTTTAGACGCCGGTAAACACATTGGTCATGGTATGGATGCACTTGCTAAAGTGCACTTAAATATCACAACTATTAGTTATTCTGAGGTTACTGGAAAGGGAAAAGACCAAGTGACTTTTGATTATGTACCTCTAGATAAAGCTTTAGTATATGGAGCACAGGATGCAGACATTACTTTACGTTTATATCTATATTTAAATAAAAGATTAATTAATGAAAAAATGATTACACTTTATGAATCTATAGAACGGCCTCTTCCATATGTAATTTCTAATATGGAAAGAAATGGAGTAGGAATTGACCCTTCATACCTTAAAAATTTAAGCTCAATTTTTTTAAAGAAAATGATTCCAATTCAAGAAGCTATATTTCTTCTAGCAGGAGAAAATTTTAATATAGCTTCTCCTAAACAATTAGGAGAAATTTTATATAATAAGCTTGGTTTAAAAGGAGGAAAGAAAGGTAAATCTGGTCTTTATTCTACTTCAGCAGAAGTTTTAGAAAAATTAGGCCAAGATGGAAATGAGATATGTAAGTTAATATTAAATTGGAGAGGTTTGCAGAAACTGAAGAGCACTTATTCAGATGCTTTAGTTGAGCAGATAAATTCTTCTACTAATAGGGTGCATACTCATTTTCAGATGACAGGGGCTATGACAGGAAGATTTTCTTCTAGCAATCCTAATTTACAAAATATACCAATTAAATCAGAAGATGGGCGTGCAATAAGAAAAGCTTTTATAGCTCAAAAAGGTAAGAAATTAATTGCTTTTGATTATTCTCAAATAGAATTACGGCTATTAGCTGAAGTTGCTAAGATTGATGCTCTAATAGAAGCTTTTAAAAATGGTATTGATATACATAAATTGACTGCTTCTCAAGTTTTTGGTGTTAAATCAGATGATGTTACCAACGAGATGAGAAGAAATGCGAAAGCTATAAATTTTGGAATAATATATGGGCAGAGTGCATTTGGTTTAGCAAAACAATTAAATATCTCTAGAACAGAAGCTAAAGAATATATAGATTCTTATTTTTATCAGTACCCAGGAATAAAAAAATATATGGAACATACTCAAGATTTAGCAAGAAAAAAAGGATATGTAGAAACTGTGTTTGGTAGAAGATGTTATATCCCTAGTATTAATGATAAAAATCCTATGAGAAGAGCAGGAGCAGAAAGACAGGCAATTAATGCGCCACTGCAGGGAGCTGCTGCTGATATAATTAAAAGGTCTATGAAAAATATACCTGAAATATTAAAAATTAATAAAATTAATGCTGAGTTAATCCTGCAAGTACATGATGAATTGATATTTGAATGTATAGAAACTGAAGTGGATAGATTAATTCCAATCGTTAAATCTATAATGATTGACGCACCTAATCCTGCCTTTAAGATGACAGTGCCTTTAGAAGTTGAGGCTGGAGTAGGAAATAATTGGGATGAAGCACATTAAATTTAATAAATTTTTTTTATTTTAAATTATTTAAATTAAAGTTATAATAATTTTTTTAATTAAGGAGATCATTATGAAAGCAGATACAAAACTTTTTAGCCCAATTAAAATACGCGGTGTAACAATACCTAATAGAATAGTTGTATCGCCATTATGTATGTATTCTGCAAATGACGGTGTCGCTACGGATTGGCAATTTGCACATCTAAGTACTTTTGCTAGGGGTAAAACAGGTTTAATTTTTGCAGAGGCAACAGCAGTAGAAGCAAGGGGAAGGATAACTCCTAGATGTTTAGGTATATGGACAGATGAACAAGCTGAAGCTTTAATTCCTATAACATCTTTTATAGAACAAATGGGATGTGTTCCTGGATTTCAATTAGCTCATGCTGGACGAAAGGCTGGGACTAAAACTCCATGGAAGGGAGGTACCCCTCTTGATGAAGAAGATATTAAAGCAGGTAATGGCCCATGGGATATAATTGGCCCTTCTGATTTACCTGTAGCAGATGGTTGGGTCATTCCTAAAGCTATGGATGACAAAGATATAGAAGATGTAGTTAAAGCTTTTTCTAATGCAGCAAAAAGAGCAGTTAAAGTTGGGTTTAAAGTAATAGAAATTCATTCTGCACATGGGTACTTATTACAGAGTTTTTTATCTCCATTAGCCAATAAAAGAAATGATAAATATGGAGGAGATATATATGGACGTATGCGGTTTTTACTAGAAGTAGTGGATGCTATTCGTGAAGTTATTCCAGAGGATATGCCACTATTTTGTAGAATATCAGCGGTTGATGGTTTTGAAAATGGATGGGAAATAGGTGACTCTGTTATATTATCTAAGGAATTAGGTGAGCATGGCGTAGATGTTGTTGATTGTTCAGCCGGAGGAATTTCAGGTGCTCCTTTATTTCGTGTAAACCAATCTGGGCAGCCTATGAAAACAAATATGGATAGAGGACCAGGGTTTCAAGTTCCGTATGCGGAGCAAATTAAAAAAGAATCTGGCATAAAGACTATGGCTGTAGGAGTTATAGTTGATCCAAATCAAGCCGAACAAATTTTACAAGATGAAAAAGCTGATTTAATAGCTATAGGTAGAGAACTAATGTACAACCCTTTTTGGTCTTTACACGCTGCACAAGCTTTAAAGGCAGACCCTGATTTTGATATGTGGCCAGATCAATATAAATGGGGAGTAAACAGAAGAGGAAAACTTGCAGATTTTAAAGGTGTTCGTGATGAAATAATAGATGAAAAGATGGTAGTTTCTCATCTATCCGAGGTATATAAACAAAAATAAGTTATATAATTACGGGCATGGATAAGTATATATTTTATGTACTTTATTTATTTCTTCTATTACTTCTTCACTTAAATTGCAGTTAATAGAATCAATATTCTCTTCCAA
>DQLC01000107.1 GCA_015660425.1 Alphaproteobacteria bacterium | reverse complement strand
TAATTATATTTGATATAATATCTAGAAGATTTTTTGTATTAGGCTCCACTAAACTTCAAGAGATGGAATGGCACTTGCATGCTGCATTATTTTTATTAGCTCTTGCCTACGCGTATTTAAAAAATTCTCATGTAAGGATAGAAGTAGTTAGAGAAAGTTTTTCCACAAAATTAAAAGCTATATTGGAAATAATTGGAATTCTATTCTTTATTCTTCCTTATACAGGTTTGATCGTTTGGTTCGGAATAGATTTTGTTGTTCGTTCATATGGAATGAATGAAGTTTCTTCGGCCCTTACTGGTTTATCACATAGATGGATTATAAAATCATTTGTTCCTATGGGAATGGCTTTTTTATGGCTTGCTGGAATTAGTGTGCTTTTCAGAAATATAGCATACTTGATAGGGTTAAACAGCAATAACCAAATATTAATAGACACTTCTCAAGCAATGTCTCCTGAGTTAGCAAATGAAACTGAAATACTTATTAAAGAAGTACAATCTCAGGAGATTAAATAATGACTATGAATTTTGTTACATTATTACCTATATTCATGTTTTTTACTTTAGCACTTTTATTATTTAGTGGTTTTCCTGTAGCTTTTGTTTTAGGTGGAGTTGGTTTAGGTTTTGGCTTCTTAGGAATAGCTTTTGATGTATTTAACTTTATAGAGTTTTTTAATATTATAAGTAGAATATGGGGTGGAATCTGTGAAAATCTAATTTTAGTAGCTGTCCCAATGTTTATTTTTATGGGAACTATGTTAGAAAGAAGTGGAGTAGCAAATGATCTCTTATATTGTCTACAAGTATTATTAAGAAAAGTTCCTGGTGGGTTAGCGTTATCTGTTACAATAATGGGAACTATAATGGCGGCTACAACCGGTATCATTGGTGCCTCTGTTGTTATGATGACTCTACTTGCACTTCCTGTAATGCTAGATAGAAATTATGATCCTTCTTTAGCGACAGGAACCATAGCGGCTTCTGGTACTTTAGGCATTCTAATTCCTCCATCAATCATGCTTGTAATTATGGCAGACCTTCTATCTATTTCTGTGGGTACTTTATTCTTAGCTGCAGTTATACCAGGTTTTCTATTAGCATTTATTTATCTTGTTTATATTTATATAAGGACTAAATTTAACCCTAAGTTGGCTCCTCCGCTGCCCGATGATTTAGGACCAAAAACTAAATCTGAACTTTGGATAATGATTTTTAGATCTTTTCTGCCTCCAATTTTTCTTATAATGTGTGTTCTTGGTTCAATATTTGCAGGTATTGCTACTCCTACCGAGGCTGCTGCTGTAGGCGCATTAGGCTCAATTATTTTAGCAATTTTTAATAAACGTTTAACAAAAGCAGTAATAAAAAGTGTCACAGAAAGATCAGCTTTAACTTGTGCTATGATATTTGGAATTTTTATAGGTGCAACAGCATTTTCTTATGTATTTAGATCTCTAGGTGGAGATGATCTAATTCACCACTTTGTCGATGCTCTAGGTCTAGGGTCATGGGGCATATTATTTTTTATGATGGGCATGGTATTTTTATTAGGATTTTTCTTTGATTGGATAGAAATAACGCTTATTGTTCTTCCTCTTTTTTTTCCTATGCTAACAACATTAGATTTTGGAAGTCATGTAGATCCTACAATGGTAATACCTTGGGTCGCAGTTTTAATTGCGGTTAATTTACAAACCTCATTTTTAACCCCGCCATTTGGATTTGCATTGTTTTATTTAAAAGGAGTTGCTCCTCCATCAGTAAAAATTCAAATGATTTATAAAGGAATTATTCCATTTGTAATATTGCAATTAATAGGTTTAATTCTTATAATTGTATTTCCTGAATTAGTCTTGTGGCTACCAACAAAATTATTGGATTAAATATGTTTAAAAATTTTATTATAACTATTTGCATATTTTTAATCTCTACAGTTAGTCTATTTGCAAAAGATATGAGTCCTATAGAAGCGGCAGAAGGACTTAAAAACAATTTAATAATAATAGATGTTAGAACCAAATCAGAATGGAAAGAAACAGGTGTAATACCCAATGCAAAATTAGTTAGAATGCATTCTGTTGCTAGAACCCTTAGAAAAGAATATATTTCTGAATTATTAGAAGTTTTAGGAGATAATAAAAATATTGAAGCAGCAATTATATGCGCATCTGGTGGAAGATCATCAGCTACCGTCGCAATGCTAAAAGAAAAAGGATACATCAATATAAGCAATATATCTGAAGGTATGGTTGGACACACAAATAATACTGGTTGGGTAAACAGAGGGTTACCTACTATAAAATGTTCTAAAGAATGTGAATAAATTTATATTTTTATTGAATAAGGTTATAATATAGTTACATTGTTTTTTATAAAATTTTTCAAGGAGGTTCATTAAATGCTTAAATTTTTAATCAAATTTATTTCAATAATATATATATTATCTTATATCCATTCTGCGCAGGCTGGAGATGCAAAGGCAGGAGCAAAAGTATTTAATAAGTGTAAAGCTTGTCATGGAATAGATGAAGGTGGAAAAAATAAGTTAGGACCAAATTTATGGAATATTGTTGGTGCTCCAATTGCAGCAAAAGAAGGATTTAAATACTCAAAATATTTACTAGCTTATGCAGAAGAAGCTGGAAATTGGAACGAAGAAAATTTAGATAAATGGATTAAGAAACCTAAGGATTTAGTTAGAAAAACAAAAATGATATTTCCGGGACTTAAAAAACCTAAGGATAGAGAAAATATTATTGCTTACTTAAAAGCCAACAGTAATTAATTAAACATGAATTTAAAAGGTGAGTATATAATTCCTGCTTCAAAAAATACAGTATGGGAACATCTTAATAATACAGAGACTTTAAAGAAGTCAATAAAAGGCTGTGAAACCTTAGATAAAGTTTCTGCAACTGAGTTTAATGCTAAAGTTAAAGCAAAAGTGGGGCCTGTTTCAGCAATTTTTAACGGGTCAGTATCGTTAACAGAATTGGACCCTCCTAATAGTTATATAATTACAGGCCAAGGTAAAGGTGGAGCGGCTGGTTTTGCTAAAGGCAGTGTAAAGATTACTTTATTTGATAAAGATACCCCTAATAACACTTTATTAAAATATGAAGGAAATGCTCATGTCGGAGGTAAATTAGCTCAGCTAGGCTCACGTTTAATAGGCGGAGTGGTGCAAAGTACAGCTGATGATTTTTTTAAGACGTTTAATAATTATATAAATAGTATAGAGAATCCTGAAAGTATTATTAATAAAACCATTGTCTCTAATAAAGAAGTTAGTAAATACACTAATATTCCTTACTGGGTTTGGGTTAGCTCTTTAATAGCTATCATTGTGATAATAGTAGCATTTTTTGCTTAGCAAATTATTTATAATCATATATAATAATTATTGATCTTTGATATTTGAGGACAAGTGGAGATAACTTATGCATGAAATTTCTATTAAAATCACTATAAATGGCAAAACTTATGAAAAAAATATAAAACCTAATCTTCTTTTAATTGACTTTTTAAGAGATGAAATAGGTCTTACTGGTAGTCATATAGGTTGTGATACGAGTCAATGTGGTGCATGTATGGTATTGCATAATGATTCAGGGATTAAAGCTTGTTCAATTTTAGTAGCACAATTAAATGATAAAAAAATTACAACTATTGAACATTTACAAAAAAATGATGTATTACACCCAATGCAGGAAGCCTTCAGAAATAATCATGGATTACAGTGTGGTTTTTGTACTCCAGGAATGATAATTTCAGCCATATCTCTTGTAAAAGAAAATAACAATCCGAATGAAGAAGAAATTAGGAAATATTTAGAAGGTAATTTATGCAGATGCACTGGATATCAAAATATAGTGAAATCTATTGAAGAGGGTGCAAATAAGATGCGTGAATTAGGAGATATATAATGTACCAATTTAACTTTCATTCTCCTAAAAACATTGATGATGCAATAAATATATATAATTCATGTGAAGACCCTAAATTTTTAGCAGGTGGGATGACTTTATTAGCTTCTATGAAGCAAAGGCTAATCGCTCCAAGCGATTTAATAGATTTAAGGGCTATAAATAACTTATCAGAAATAATTCTAAATAAGAATACAATTAAAATAGGTGCTCTATGCTCACATTATAAAATTGCAAGTAATAACATTATAGCAAGTAAAATTAATAAAATGATAAAATTAGCTTCTGGTATAGGAGACCCTGCCGTAAGAAATATGGGTACTATTGGTGGTTCGTTAGCTAATTCAGACCCTGCAGCTGATTGGCCTGCAGCAATTTTAGCTTTAAAATGTAATATTATAACTAATAATAGATCCATAAGTAGTAATGAAATATTTACTAATATGTTTGAAACTTGCCTTGATGAAAGTGAAATTATTACGGAATTAGATATAGAAATTCCAGAATTTTTTAATTATGTAAAATTTCCTAACCCAGCAAGTAGGTATGCTATTGTGGGAGTAGCTATTGCAAAATATGAAAATAAAGTATCCGTAGCAATTTCTGGTGCCTCGCATACTCCATTTATTGCTAAAGAATTAAGTGAAGCCTTAACTTTAAATTTCTCTAATAATATCCCTCTTAAAACAATTCCTTCAGATGGCTTAAATCAAGATATTCATGCTACTTCAGAATATAGAGCCAATCTTATAGATGTTCTTACAAAAGACGCTTTGAAAGCATATTAAGATAAAAATTATTTTTATTTAAAAAATTTTAACTTATAATTAAATATGTTTTTAATAGTAGGAAAAATTAATGAAACAATTTGATGAAATTCTATATAAAGCTTCCTTATGGAGAAAAGAAAATAAATCTGTAGCTTTAGCTACCGTAGTTACAACCTGGGGCTCAAGCCCACGCCCAGTAGGTAGTCAAATGGCAATTAACGAAGATCTAGATATACTAGGGTCTGTATCAGGGGGATGTATAGAAGGGTCAGTAATTTCAGAAGCTCAAGAAATTATGAAAACAGGTGCACCAAAATTGTTAAAATTTGGAGTTAGCAATTCAGATGCTTGGGAAGTAGGACTTACTTGCGGTGGTAAAATAGAAGTTTTTGTAGAAAAAATTGGGGATAATGATTGAAAGATAACACATTAAATTTAGTTCTTTCAGCAAAAAACAATCGAAACACCATAATCCTTGCTACTGAATTAGATAGTGGTCAACAAATAATTATTAATAATAACCAAGTAGATAATTCTAATAAAGAAATTTTATTAGCTGCTCAGTCTATAATTAACCAGGGAAAATCTGATGTAGTAAATATAGATTCTAAACGATGGTTTATAAATATATCTCTTCCTCCTTTACGCTTAGTAACTGTTGGGGCTGTTCATATTGCACAACCATTAGCAGAAATTGCTACAATTTCAGGTTATGAAGTAACTATTATAGATCCACGAGCAGCATTTGCTAATAATAAAAGATTCCCAAATATAAATATACTTAATGAATGGCCTGAAGAAGCACTTATTAATTTTAACATAGATAATAGAACAGCAGTAGTTACTTTAACTCATGACCCCAAACTAGATGACTCTGCATTACATGCTGCTTTAAAAAGTGATGCGTTTTATATAGGGTCTTTAGGCTCAAAAATAACGCATAATGCTCGAATTGCACGACTTAAAATAGCGAGCTTTTCGGACAATGAAATAAAAAGAATACATGGTCCTGTTGGATTACCAATTGGAGCAAGGTCTCCTCAAGAAATAGCTATATCCATTATGTCCCAAATAATATTCACTAGAAATAATTTTGAAAATTCTGGAACAGTATAAATATGAATTTTGGCAATGTAAAAGTACATGACAGTTTAAATGGGATCTTAGCCCACACAATGACTATAGAGGGAAAGAAGTTTTTAAAAGGTAGAATAATATCAAAAGAAGACCAAGAATATTTTATAAAACATAATATAGATAATTTGATTTGTGCTAAATTATCTAAAAAAGATATTCACGAAGATGATGCAGCAAATATTTTAGCAAAAATCTTTAATAATACTACTTTAGCCCTAGAAAAAGCCTTTACGGGAAGGGCAAATATATTAGCCAATAAATCTGGATTACTCGTTATAGATGAGGATAAAATACATAAATTTAACAAAACCTCTAATAGCATTACAATAGCAACATTAAATAATAATTCTAAAGTTAAAAAAGGAGAAATGATTGCTACTATTAAAATAATACCATTTTCTATAGAAGAAAAATCCGTTAAAATTATCGAAAAATTGAATTTTAAAAAATCTCTATTTATTCATCCATTTAAAGATCAAAAATGTGCATTATTACTAACACATTTAAATAAAGAAAATATAAAATTAAATTATATATCTGAGAAAAAGATAAAAGATAGATTAGAAAAATTAAATTGTACTCTTGAATTAGTTAATACTTGTGAACATGATACTAAAAAAATAACAGAAAATATTCAATACTTTTTAAATCAAAATATAAACATAATATTAATATTAGGTTCATCAGCTATAGTTGACATAAATGATAAAATTCCAGAGGCCATAAAAAATGCTAACGGAAATATTATAAGATTTGGCATGCCTGTAGATCCTGGAAACCTATTATTATTAGGGAAAATTAAAAAAATACCAATTATAGGTCTGCCGGGTTGTGCTAGATCACCAAGTTTAAATGGCTTTGATTGGGTTTTAGAAAGAGTATTATCTGGCAATAATATTTCTGATATCGATATATCAAATATGGGAGTTGGAGGATTATTAAAGACTATAAATAAGCGTGAGATAAGTAATTCTAAAGATAAAAAATATAAAATTACAAATATTATTCTTGCAGCTGGTCAATCCAAAAGAATGCTTAAGGATAATAAATTGCTTATTAAAATTAACAAGCAATCTATGATTGATAAAATGGTAAGCACCTCTTTAAATTCATCTGCAGATAGTACTGTAGTAGTATTAGGATATCAGAGTGATATTATTCAAGAAATTATTCAAAATAAAGAAATAATAACTATAGTAAATAAAGATTATAAAAAAGGTTTATCTTCTTCATTGCAATGCGGTATATCAGCACTCCCGGATGATTGTGATGCAGCAATAATTATACTTGCAGATATGCCTAATATTAAAAGTAAAATTATTGATAGCCTGATAAATAATTTTAATCCTCAAAAAAATAAATCAATAATAATACCTACTTTTAATGGCAAAAAAGGTAATCCTATCCTTTTAGATAGAAAATACTTTCCAGATATTATTAGTGTTAAAGGAGATAAAGGTGCAAAGGATATAATAGTAAATAATAAAAATAGTATTTTAGAAATTCCACAAAAAGATTCTTCAGTTTTAAATGATATTGATACTAAGGAAGACTTATCACTATATTTAAAAAATAATTCATAATAAAAATAATTAAAAGGTTCTCATGACAATTAAAACTATTATATTTGATTTTGGCGGTGTGCTAACTAATAGTCCAATAGAAGGATTTAAGAAATTAGAAAAAACTTATGGTTATTCCAAAGGTTTAATAACAGGCATTAATATGAATAACCCAAATAATAATGCTTGGGCTAAAAGTGAGCGTGGGGAAATAGATATTGATACTTTCTTATATCAATTTGAACAAGAAGCCTTAGAAATTGGTCATAAAATAGATGCAAAAGAAATATTAATGCAACTTTATGGTTCACTAAGGCCTAATATGACAGAAAAAATTATTTCACTATCCAAATTAAATAAATATAAATTAATTTGTCTTACTAATGTTTTAAAAGGCATAAATATATTTATGCCTAAAGAACGAGAGGAAACAGTGAATAATGTTATGTCTTATTTTGACAAAATATATGAGAGTTATAAAATAGGAATGCGTAAACCTGAAAGTAAAATATATGAATATCTAATAGAAGACCTAGGTATAATTCCTAAGGAAACAGTATTTTTAGATGACTTAGGCATGAATTTAAAAACAGCTAAACAGCTAGGAATTAATACTATTAAAGTTATAGATCCGGATGACGCAATTAAAGAATTAGATTACTTACTAAACAATTAAGGATACGAATATGAGCAGTCCAATAATTAAATCTCTATCAGTAAAAGCAGCAAATATACCTTTAAGAAAAACAATAATTAGTAAGATTAGATCATTTGATAACTGGGCAATAATTACTACTGAAATAACATGTAGTGATGGCACTATTGGCAAAGGCTATATTGGCCCATATTTAGCAGATTATATACCAGCTATAGCTTCTACAATGAAACAATTGTTTAAACAATTCGTAGGCAGACAGATTGCCCCTTATCAATTTTATAATGAAGTTATGAAATCAACTAGTTTGATGGGTAGATCAGGAATAGCTATATATGCACTGGCTGCATTAGATATAGCTTTTTGGGATGCTAGCGCAAAAATAGCCAAACAACCATTATGTGTTCATTTAGGAGGTTCAATTGCTCCTGTTAAAGCATATAATTCATGTGGTTTATGGCTAAATCCTGCAGACACATTATATGATGAAGCACTAGAGCTCATTGAGAACGGCAATTTTAATACTCTTAAAATTAGGTTAGGAAGAGAAAAACTCAGTGATGATATTAAAGCAATAGAAAATGTAAAAAAAGCACTTGGCAATGAAAACTTACTTCTTTGTGATTTTAATCAAGGGTTGAGCCTACCCGATGCTATTCATTTCTTAAATGCTTTAGATAATCAAGGACTATATTGGTTTGAAGAACCTATAGATTATTATAATTATGATGGATATAAAGAATTAAGACAGCGAATGAAAACGCCAATTATACTAGGTGAAAATTTTCATGGTCCAGATGATGCATTTCGTGCAATGGATCAAAAAATTTGTGATTTTATTATGCCTGACTTAATGAGAATATCTGGAATAAGCGGGTGGATGCAAACCGCTTCTATTGCTTCTGCGTATAGGATAAAAATGTCATCACACTTATTTCCAGAAGTGTCCTCTCAATTAATGCGAGTTACTCCTACGGCAGATTTATGTGAATGGACAGATTGGGCTGAACCACTTCTTAAAGAACCATATGCAATACAGGATGGACATATAATAATCCCGGATGTACCAGGAACAGGAATAGATTTTAACGAGGATGTATTAGAGAAATATAAAATTAATTTATAATATTATTATTTTTTAATAAACTATTGTATTTATTAATAAATTTTTTATATTTAGGCTCTATTACGATCTGACAATAGGGTTGACTTCTATTATTATTAAAATAATTTTCATGATAATCCTCAGCTTGGTAAAAAGGTTTCTCAGAATATAATTTTGTAATAATAGGATTATTATAATTATTTATTATTTCTTCAATATAACTTGCTGCTTCATTTTTTTGCTGATCATTTGTAAAATATACAACAGACATATATTGAGGTCCTATATCATTACCTTGCCCATCAACTTGAGTAGGGTCGTGTGTGTCAAAAAAGACTTCTAATAACTTTAAATATGTAACTATTTTAGAATCATAAATAATTTCAACAGCTTCTACATGACCAGTTGTACCCGCACAAATCATTTCATATGAAGGAGATTCTATATGCCCTCCAATATAGCCAGGACGTGCTTCTGACACCCCTTCTATACCCAAAAATATAGCTTCAGTGCACCAAAAACATCCGCCGGCAAATATTGCTCTTTCCATAACTTATATCCATAATTAATAAACTAATTGAGCAAACCTTCTAATCTTTGCTTTATTAATACTTCAGCTTCTTCCATTATTCTATCGATTAATTCTTTTACAGTAGGAATATCATGAATTAAACCTGCAACCATACCACATGACCATGCCCCAGCATCCATGTCTCCATCTAGCATTATTTTTGGATAAACTCCTGATACTTCTTTGATAATATCTTCAAATTTTAAATGCGCACCCAATTCTTTTTCCTTTTGAAGAATTTTTTCAACACCTTTATTATTTAAAACTCTTTCCGTATTACGAAGTGGTCGCATCACCAATCGCGTATCTAACTCACTCGCATTAAGTATTGCCTGCTTAACATTGTCATGAATAGGTGCATCCTTAGTAGCCATAAACCTTGTTCCCATGTTCATCCCTTCTGCACCCATTGCTATAGATGCCACTAAAGATCGTGCATCCGACATACCACCTGAAGCAACAAAAGGTATTTTTAATTCCTCAGCAGCCCTAGGTAATAAAATCATATTAGGGATGTCATCTTCTCCAGGATGACCTCCACATTCAAAACCATCTACGGATACAGCATCACAACCTATAGATTCAGCCTTTAAAGAATGTCTTACCGTAGTACATTTATGAATAACCTTTATGCCATTTTCCTTTAATATAGGCAGCCATTTTGCAGGGTTATTTCCAGCAGTTTCAACGACTTTTACTCCGCCTTTAATAATGGCATCTATATACCCAGGATAATCTGGTGCTTCAACTACCGGTAAAAAAGTTAAATTAACTCCAATTGGCTTATCTGTCATTTTTCTGCAGCGCGCAATTTCCTTAGCCAAAAGTTCAGGGGTTTTTTGTGTTAACGCTGTTATGATCCCTAATCCACCTGCATTTGATACTGCGGCAGCCAATTCTGCAAAACCAACATAATGCATTCCCCCTTGTATAATAGGATGTTGAATTCCAAACATTTCAGTAATACGAGTTTTCATATATTTCCCCTTATAATTTAGAT
>DQLC01000004.1 GCA_015660425.1 Alphaproteobacteria bacterium | reverse complement strand
GTATTTGCATTTAATAGTTCCGATTGTTTATGATCATAATGCATTATAACTCCATTATATCTAGGATATGTATAAGGTAATTTACCAGATGGATTTATATCTCCACACAATATATCAACAATAGCAGAAGCACCTTGATCTCCTGGAAGATATGCCTGCACTATAGCATCTGATAATGGTTCAATATCTCTGATTATCTTAGGTCTTCCTTCTACAAGAACTAAAATTATAGGTATTCCTGTTTTGCTTAATTCTTCAACAATTAATTGCTGCTCTTTTGGCAGGTCTAATGTATAAATATCACCTGGCCTTTCAGTAGAAGGAAGCTCTCCTAAACAGATAATTGCAACATCTGAAGACTTTGCCATCTGTACAGCTTTTTGAAGATCTGAAGATGGAATATCTGTCTCATCTCCATCTTTCATTATCATTTTTGAACCTTGAAAATAATTTACTTTACTAAACCTTTCTTCAATTACATCTTTAATAGTTGGATATTTGTTGTTGTAAGTCTCATCCAAACCTTGCCATGTATGTGTCCATGCACCATTTAAACAATTTAAGCTATTTGCTGTTGGGCCAATAAGCAAAATTGAATTGTTAGTAGACAATGGAAGTATGTCTTTTTCGTTTTTTAATAATGTTATTGATTCAGATGCTGCATTGTAAGATGCTACTTTATGTTCTTCTGATCCAAATTTTGGATAATCGTGAGGTAAAGGAATTTGAATTTTATTAAATAATCCTAAATGATGTTTTACTCTAAGAATTCTTCTAACTGCATCATCTAATCGGACCTCACTAACTCTTCCTTCTTTTACTAATTCAATTAATAGTTTGCAATAGTTCTTATATTCTGGATTATTAGGAACCATACTCATATCGACACCAGCATTAATAGCTGTTGCAATAGCGTCTTTTAATGTAGAATCTGTTTGTGCTACTTTACGTAAATTGATAAAATCTTCCCAATCTGAAACTGTAAATCCAGAAAAACCCCATTTATCTTTTAGAATATCTGTAAGTAAATATTTATTAGCATGACCAGGAATTCCATTTACTTCCCCGCTATTAATCATTACTGTTAATGCCCCAGCATCAATAGCTTCCTTAAAAGGAGGAAGATAAAATTCTTCCATTGTTCTTTCTGGAATAAGAGCAGGAGTTCTGTCTCTACCACTTAATGGAAAACTATACCCCACATAGTGTTTTAGACATGCTGCAACATGATGTTTATCAATCATGCCATTTCCTTGATACCCATTAATTATGGATTTACCCATTGTCTTTACTAAATAAACATCTTCACCTAATGTTTCAAAAAATCTTGACCAAATTGGAGTTCTTCCTAAATCCAAAACAGGAGAGAAATTCCAAGGAACTCCAGAAGCTCTTGTTTCATAAGCAGTAATTTCTCCCATCAACCTAGCATGAGAAGTATCCCAAGTTGCAGCTAAACTAATTTCTTGTGGAAACAGAGTGCTGTTTTGAATATAAGTAGCGCCATGAATCGCATCTACACCATATATAATTGGGACTTTATGATTTGTTTTTAATGCTGTAGTTTGAATATCATCAATTATACTATGCCATTTTTCCAAACTAAAAGTATGGTTTGATACATTCAATATAGATCCTATATTATATTCTAATATTGCTTTATTTAATTTAGCTTGATCTATTTGATGAGGTTCTAACAATATTCCTAATGAGTCTTTCTTTAATATTGCATCTAAAGTAATTTGACAAGTTTGACCTACTTTTTCTTTAATGGTAAGAGTCTCTATTAAGCTATCAATTCTTGATTCAATATTATTATCTAAAGAAAATGAATAATTTGTAACATTAGTGTTAGATTCTTTATTTTGAAATAAAAAAAACACAACAAGAAGTGCAATTCCTATGGCTGTTAATTTAAAATTACTATTCTTCATGATGTACTATTGCTAAGCTTTACTAAATATTCTTTTTGTCTTTTCTGCAAAGATGATTAAATACAGAAAGCAGAAAACAGTTACCCAATAGGATTGGTGAATTCCAATAATATCTGCTAATTTACCTTGTAATGGCGGGATAATTGCTCCTCCCAAAATCATCATTATTAAAAAAGAAGACCCTTGTGAAGTATATTTTCCTAATCCCTTAATACTTAAAGCAAAAATACAAGGCCACATAATAGAACAGAATAATCCTCCACTAATAAATGCAAATAATGCAATATATCCGCTAGAAAATAATCCTATCAACATAGCAATGACACCTAATACCCCGAATATTTTCAGAGTGGATGTTGGTTTGTCTTTTCCTAAGAAGAATCCTGCAATCTGTATTGCTACAAGAATAGCATACCAAAATAAACTAGACACATCAAATCCTGAGGATGAATTGAGCAATAATACTAATCCAAATGCAAAATAAGGAACTAAAATATAAAGCCAAGTTTTTAATTTGGCGGAAGGGTTAAAAACAACAATAGCTCCTGCCCACCTTCCTATCATTAATGATCCCCAATACAATGAAATAAGTGGCGTTATTTCCCTATCGCTCATAGCGACTAAACCTAAGGAATTATATTTTACTCCGTCTTTTATTTCATTTACAAATTTTAATAGCTCTCCTAAATTAGATTGAATTGTTACTTCAACTCCTACATATACAAAAATTGCAATCATCCCTAAAACCAATTGAGGATATTGCATTGCGCCCCAACTCTCCTTATCTTTTTTTGCTAATATATTTGACAATAAAAGTCCTCCTGCAACAATTATTAAAGTTAAAATAGTTAGTTGCAAAATAAAAGAATCATTTGGTTCAGGATTTTCTCCTTTATATTCTGCAAACATAAAGTAAAAACATGTTGTTAGTAATACGGTTACAATTAGCAAAAAGTTCATTGCTTTTGGAGCTTTTAAAAACTCCGAATTATCCTTAGCTTCAGGCAACTTTTTTGAAAAGAAGAAAAGTGCAGCTGCTGCCAAAAATAATCCTCCCACAGCTAGATACAAATATTGTATGGTAGATAGGCTAATTTCTCCGTTTGAAATCATTAATTTAAGTTCTTCACCTGATTTTGGAGTAGTTCCAAATAAAATAAGCGCTACAATAATGGGGCCAATTGCTGTTCCAAAAGAGTTTACACCACCAGCTAAATTTAATCGACTAGATCCTTTTTCAGGATCACCTAAAGATATTGCGAATGGGTTTGCTGCAGTTTGTTGTAATGAAAAACCTAGTGCAACTATAAAAAAAGCTCCCAACACATAGTAAAATACATCAGAATCTCCTTGTTGAGCGCCATTTACAGCAGGATACATTATTGCAGCTCCTAGTGCGCTAAGTAATAGTCCATAAATTATAGTATTTTTATATCCCCATTTATTAATAATATCTGATCCTCTGAAATTTGATATTATAAATAGTAAAAGCGCTCCGAAATAATAGGCTCCATAAAAAGCAAAGTCAACCAGTTGAGATTGAAATTGATCAATATTGAAATAGCTTTTGCAAAATGGTATAAAAACGCCATTTGAGGCCGCTATAAATCCCCAAAAGAAAAATACTGTTACTAAAGTTAGTAGTGCTTGTTTGTGATTTTTATTCTCAATCATAATTTTATTAGTTATTAATTATTGTATAATTATCTTTTCATATCTTTTTAATCCTACCTTATTTTCTAACTCCAGCAAATAAACACCATAATACAAATCACTTACGTTTATTATTTTATCTGATAAATCATCTCTTTCTAAAAGCAATTTACCTTCTAAATTATATAATTTAAGATGATTAAATTCCTGGCTATTAACTGAAAAATAATTACTTGCTGGATTAGGGAAAACCATGGCATTGTCTTTACTTACAACATTTGTACTTGTTAAATTTTCTTGGTAGACTCTAACATAATCAATCTCCATTTGATTTGGTAATACTGTATTAGCATTTGGGCCAGATTGGGAAATTGCCAAATTAATCATCAAATACCATTGATTGGAGTTAAAGGGCCAAAAACTTTGAGAAGGTATTGAAGTGTAACTATCTGG
>DQLC01000017.1 GCA_015660425.1 Alphaproteobacteria bacterium | reverse complement strand
CTAATTCGTATGCTTCTAACTTCATATTGTGTTTTCTGCACATATTTATTTTCTGTTCTAAATTTATTAATTGCTTTTTATATACTTTAGGATAGGTAGTAGCAGCCCCTACTAAAGAATTAACTTCTTGCTTATGGCAAATTGAGCAGGAAGTATTATTCTTCCCTACTTTTAAATTAAATAATTCTTTCCCTCTTTCAACCCAAATCATTCCAGGGTTTTCAAATTCATCTAATTCCATATTTCGAGTTTCTTCTCTAGAAAAATATTTGCCAGATTTTAATTCATTATTTTCATATGGTTTTTCATATAATTGAGCCTCTAATATTTCTTCAGAAAAAACGTTAAGAGAAAATATCAAATAAAAAATAAAAATAATCAAATTATAAAGAGTCATATTACATTACTTCTTTAATAGAACTTGCTTTATCTAACTTCATTGGAATAATTTTTTTTCCATTTTTATCATAGACCATAATTACTGCTTTTTTATAACTAGACTGCCCATAATCATCCACCCACTCAACTTCTACTAGGCCAGATGTAATCGCTTTCATCTTAAATGACATAAACGGATTAGCTGATACTCCAGAGAACCAATGACTTTTATATATTTGCTTACCATTAAAACGACAAATTACAAGATCTATTATTTTTTTAGGATATATAACACCAGTTTCTGGATCACGCCTAACTCCTGGCTCCATAATATGTTCTGCCATTGTTTTAATCGTAATAATTTCCCCCTGTAAAGCAGATATAGGCACTTTTAAGCGCCTTCTCCAGTTTTTCCTTTCTTCATTTGCCATTAGCTACATGCCCCTATTGTGACATCTACAAAAGATTTGGTTGCACCAACAGTTCCATCCGACATTTCTGCAATAGCGATGATATTTGAGCTGGTCCTCATTCTTATCCTTATAGCAACACTTGCTTCTCCTGATTCAGGGGTGAAATAAAATCTTGCTATTTCTGGGAATGGGTTATCTAAAACCAATATATGAACTATCTTTGGATAGTCTTGCTCTTCCATTGAGCAATTCACCGAAAAACTAATAGGAACTGTGTTTCCATTTTCAGCTATATCTGGAGCTTTTAAATAAATTAAATCCTCCCTTATTTCTCTTCCTTTAATAATATTTCTTACTATTCTTTTCGCTTCTTCTGGATCAGGTTCAATTCTAAATGTTTGACGATAACTTTGAAAACGATCTCTAAATGGACTTCCTATTTGCTTTTCAGCAAATGATAGCTTTGAAGAAAAGACACATGCAAAACCTAATATAAAATTAAAAAATTTTCTTCTTGTAAGAATATTTTTCTTTAAATACACCTTTTAAACCTTATATTTAATTAATTTTCAAAGTAATCAACCAACTAATAACATCTTCAATCTGTTGCGCCGTTAATATTGATTTTCCAATATATTTTTCGTCCACCCTTATTAAACCTTTATTTTTATAAAAAGCAGGCATTAATGTAGTAGGGCTTATTACATATGGGTCCACTAATCTAAGTCTTAACTCTCCTATTGTATAACGATTTCCTACACCTGCCAAACTAGGACCAATATTTCCTTGAAATTTATCAGATATATTAGGTACTATGTGGCAAGCTAAACAATTACCCTCTCTAGAAATAACTATATTACGACCGTTATCTGGGTCTCCTTCCAAAGAAGTTAAAGACAACGGTATTGCAAAATTAACTATTTCATAGTTACTTAAATTATTATTTGCAGAGGTAGAATATATAAATAGATAAAAATTTATTGAAAATACTATAAAAAATTTAAAATACATTATTTTATTTTTCCTCAATATAATTGCACCCTAAATTGTCACATTCAATAATACCATTATTAATAGACTTCTCTTTACAATTAAATATATATATTACTTTGGTATTATTTTGCCCCGTTCTAATTGCATCTGAGTTGGCACAATGCATGGTTTTTAAAAGATCCGATACAACCCCAGCAAATTCTAACATTGCATTAACAGACAGGCTGTAAAAAAAGATTATACAAAATATTAATGTCTTAAGTTTCATAATACTTAATATAATAAATTTATATGAATAAACCAACCTATGTTAAGTATAGTATAAACTATATATATACAAAACTGTCAATATTAAAATACTAAATGGTATAAAAGTAAAATTTAATATTAAATTGTCTAAAATATAATTTAAATTAGTATAGAATAATATATATGGAGAATTTTATGAAACCATTAGATGGTATAAAAGTAATAGATTTGTCTACTTTGCTTCCTGGCCCATTAGCTACCCTAATTCTTGCCGAAGCTGGAGCAGAAGTAATTAAAATAGAAAGACCTGGCGGCGAAGATATGAGAAGGTCCCCCCCATTTATAGAGGGGGAAAGTGTTCTATTTGGTATTCTTAATAGGGGTAAAAGGTCAATAGAGTTAGATATAAAATCAGAAGAAGGTCATAAAAAAATTGTTAGCTTAATTAAATCTGCTGATATTGTTGTTGATCAATTTAGACCTGGCGTTATGGAGCGTCTTTGCCTAGATTTCAAGAGTCTATTAAAAATTAAACCTAAAATTATTCATTGCTCTATTACAGGCTATGGCCAATCAGGCCCTAAAAAATTAGTTGCTGCTCATGATTTAAATTATATGGCAGAATCGGGTCTCCTTTCTCTATCCAGAGAAAAAGATGGCTCACCAGCTATGCCTAATACTCAAATAGCAGATATTGCTGGAGGTAGTTATCCTGCAGTTATTAATATCCTTTTAGCTCTAAGAGAAGTAGAAAAAACCGGTCAAGGAAAGTTCTTAGATATTTCAATGACCGATAACCTTTTTCCATTTATGTGGATGGCTTTAGGTCTAACGACAAACAATTATTATTCAAAAGGTGGGGATTTACAATTGACCGGAGCAAGTCCCCGTTACAGCATTTATGAGACTTTAGATAAAGGTTATATAGCCTTAGGAGCACTAGAAGAAAAATTCTGGTTGAGATTTTGTGAAGTTATAAATTTACCAAAAGAATTTATTAATGATAAAATTAATCCTAATTCCTCAAAAGAGGCAATTATTAAGTTAATAAAAGATAAAAATACAGAATACTGGAAAGAAATTTTAGCTAAAGAAAACAATATATGCTGTTCAATAGTTAGTTCTTTAAAAGAAGCAATGTCTGATACACAGATTATAGAAAGAGAATTATTAACTGCAAATATGCAACTAGGAAACAAAAAAATAATTGCAATGCCCACTCCTCTTGCACCTATTTGGCGCCCAAAAAATATAATTGAATCTGCCCCAAAATTAGGAGAGGCTAATGCTTTTTATATGGAAAAACTATGAAGAATAAAACTATTTATATTATTTCAGAATCATTTTCTTTAAAAGAGACTACTGAATTATCTAATAAAATAAAGATGTCTATAAATAATATTATAATTAAAGATGATAAATCGTCTGCAAAAGCTCTATTAGAGGCTTCAAAAAAAGCTGGCCTAATTATAATGATTAATTATAATTTTACACCCATTGCTGAAACAATTAATATTATAAAGAATTTAATTGTTCCTATAATATATTGCTCAATTGATAATTTAGAGCTACAAAATAAAAAAAATAAAATTACCTCATTAGTTCCTTATGTAATCCATGGATTCAAAGAGCAAACTAATAATATTTTATTAAAAACTATAGAAAAAATACTAAAATAAAATTTATGGAGATATACTATCACAATTAAACCTAAAAAATCAATATTAGATATTAAACCTTATATTCCTGGAAAATCTGGTTCTTTAGATAATAAATCTGTTATTAAATTATCTTCTAATGAAACACCTTTAGGAACTTCTTATAAAGCATTAGAGGCTATTAAAAATTCATCTAGTAACGCCGCTCGTTATCCAGATGGAAGCACACAAGAATTAAGAAAAGCGTTAGCAGAATTTAATAATTTAAATATGGATAATATTATATGTGGTAATGGATCTGATGAAATCTTATCAATGTTTGCAAATTGTTTTGCAGGACCTGGGGATGAAATTATTTATAGTCAGCATGGCTTTTTAATTTATCCTATTGCTGCTAAAGCTGCTGGAGCTAGCCCAATAGTTGCTACAGAAAAAGATTACAAAGCAGACGTAGAAGAGATAATAAAAGTATGTTCTAATAAAACTAAAATTTGTTTTATTGCCAACCCTAACAATCCTACGGGCACATATTTGACACGACAAGAACTTATTACTTTAAGAAAAGAATT
>DQLC01000058.1 GCA_015660425.1 Alphaproteobacteria bacterium | reverse complement strand
GAGGCATGTACTATAATAGGAGAAAGTAATTGAGTGTCTTGATTCCTCATTAATACTTCAAAAAAAATATGATTAATATTATTTATTTCAAATGTTTTAATATTATTAATAATGCCGTCAGCATCCGTATCATTTTTATTAGAGCTCAATTGTAAATCGCTTTTTGTTAAAATACTCCATGGCCCTTCATTTGGTAAGCTTGTTATGATATCATCTTCAGCTTTATATAGAATTAGATAGGCAGAATTAGAGATTATAATTAAGTCATTATCACCTTTATACTCTATTCTAAGTTTATCGGGTTTGTCTATTTGCATCCATCCAGTTTCTTTTTCTTTGTTTGGAGAATATTGTTCAAATGTAAAAGACATATTTTTAATTGATCTTAAATAATTTTCTAACATTTCTATATGTTTTTCTGTATCTTCAGAGTTACTAGAAGGGCTATACAGGAATAATATTAGAATTAGATAAATTATCTTAAATTTGTACATAATTAAAAACCTACGATTTTATTTCTTATTAAGTAGTACTTCGCGTTTACCAGTTGCATTAGAAGGCGAAATCATGTTTTCTGCCTCCATGACATCAATAATTCTTGCTGCTCGATTATACCCAATTTGTAAATGGCGCTGGAGAAAGCTTGTGGATGCTTTTTGCTCTCTTGCAACTAAATCTACAGCCTGATCAAATAAAGGGTCATTCGCCTTATCTTCCCCCACATTAATAAGGTTTTCTTCCTCGTCCTCTGTTATTTCAAATATATAATTAGGCGTTCCCCTATTTCTTAAAAAAGAAGCAACTTTTTCTACCTCTTGATCAGCAACAAATGGCCCATGAATCCTTTGAACTTGGCTAGCAGACTCCATAAAAAGCATATCCCCTTTTCCTAATAATTGTTCTGCACCTTGTTCACCTAATATTGTTCTACTATCAATTTTACTTGTTACTTGAAAACTTATCCGTGTAGGTAGATTAGCTTTAATTGTTCCTGTAATTACGTCTACAGAAGGTCTTTGTGTTGCAACTATTAAATGAATGCCAGCTGCTCTTGCTTTTTGTGCTAATGCCTGAATAGACATTTCTATCTCTCTACCTGCAGAAAGCATTAAATCTGCCACTTCATCAATTACTATAACTATGTTTGGAAGAATTTCAGAAGCTAACTCATGTTTTTCCGTTACAGGTTTGCCACTATTAGGATCAAAGCCGGTTTGAAATGTTTTTGTTAAGACTTGTCCTTTTTCTTGTGTTTTTATAATTCTATTATTATAACTATTTACGCTTCTTACGCCTAGTTCTGACATTAAGCGATATCTATTATTCATTTCTTTAATAGCCCATTTTAATGCAACGACTGCTTTTCTAGGTTCGGTTACTACAGGATGTAAAAGATGAGGAATATCCTCATAAACGGATAATTCTAACATTTTAGTGTCTATCATTATAAATTTTAGTTTTTTGGGATCTAATGTATACAACAAAGACAGAATCATAGCATTGACAGCAACAGATTTTCCTGAACCTGTTGTGCCTGCCACAAGTAAGTGAGGCATTTTTACTAAATCTGTAACAATAGGATTTCCTGCAATATTTTTGCCTAATACAAGAGGCAAATCATATGTTTCTTCAAAAGCTTTTGAGCTAATTAATTCTCTTAAGAACACAATTTCTCGATCTTCATTCGGAAGTTCTATTCCTATGGCGTTTCTTCCCGGTACTACGGCAACTCTTGCAGAAACAGCGCTCATAGAGCGTGCAATATCATCAGATAGTCCTATGACTCTACTAGACCTAACGCCTGGTGCGGGCTCTAATTCATATCTCGTAACTACGGGGCCCGACTGTATTCTTCCGATTTCACCTCGAATACCAAAATCATCTAACACATTTTCTAACATCCTGGCCGTATTTTCTAACTGCTCTTCATTATTTTTGAATTGCTTTTTAATAGGGGGTTCCGCTAAAAGATCAAGGTGTGGTAATGAAAATAAATTATTTTCTTTTATACCGAATTCTAACTCTTTTTGTTTTTCTCTTTCGACGCGTTTTCCTATATTAGCCTCTTGTTTTTTTGAGAACTTTTTTCTAGAAACTGTGTTTTTAGATGTATTTTCTTTTTTAAGAAAAAATAAAGACACAAATAACTTACTAAAATAATATAAAAATTTAATAGCATTAGTTGTAATTATTGAACTAATTTTAATTGTGAAAACTATAATTTTATTATAAACTTTAAATCTAAAGTCCAAAGACAGCAAAATAAGCAAGGCTCCCACAAGAATACTGGTTATATTGATTACAAGAGATCGTTTATCTATAGTTATAAATTGCTCAAGCCAAAGGAATAGCTTATATGAAAAAAGGCTTAATTGCCCTCCATCTTGTCCTAAATTTTTTAGGCCTCCGCAAATAAAACAAACACCTATAAAAATACATATTACTTTAATTAATAAATGTTTGATCTTTTCTGTTTTTAATATTTTATACCCTATAATTAGAGAGGGGATTGGTATGATCCAGCTCGCTTTTCCCGTCCAATAAAGCAATACTCCATTTAACCAAGAGCCGACGATAAAAAAAGAATTTATATTTTCTTTAGGAGACGAGATGTAGGGGTTTCCATAATCTTGATAATCAAAATAATTTAAAACAAAGTACAAATAGATAGATAGAATTATAAAAACCAATCCTATCATTTGATAAGTTTTGTTTTTAATCCAACTAAATAGATGATTCGTTTTATTGGACGGATCGTTTTTATTAGGCACGTTCATATTGAATATTTGCTTAGTATATTAGATATATTTCTTAGAGCAAAATTTGTTTCTTTTATGTTTCCAACCAAAGCAATGCGAATATAAGAATTAGAATTTTCTAACCTAGATAAATAAGCACCCGGCATAACTTTTATACCTTTTTTCTTCCAGAGCTCTTTAGTAATTTTTTCTCCATTACCAACATTAAGCCATAAATAAAACCCCCCATCGGGCATATAAAAATCATACTTATTTTTAAAGACAGCTTTTGCAAGCTGAAATTTTTTTTTATATTTTAGACGGTTCTTTTCGGAATGAAGGTCATCATCCCATAGAGCAGTTGCAGCTTCTTGAATAGGTATAGGTTGTTGGCCAGCGCAATAATGCCGTAGCTTTTTGAAGTTGGTAATAATATTTTTGTCACCAACGGCAAAACCGGAACGGAATCCTGGAACATTAGATCTTTTTGATAAAGAGTGAAAACTTACAATATTAGAAATATTTGTATTTAATTTTTCGCAGGCTTCTAAAACGCCTATAGGCGGTGAGCCTGAATAAATGTCAGTATAACATTCATCAACTATTAAAATAGAATTATTGTTTCTAGCCAAATAAATTAAATCTTTCCAGTCGTCTAATTTTAAAGAAACTCCCTCCGGATTAGATGGCGAGCAAACATATATTAAAGAGGTTCTTTTTAGTATTTTTTTATCAACGCTAGAAAAAGCTGGTATAAAGTTATTTTCTTTAAGCGAACTTACAAACACAGGATCTGCACCACTGATTAAAGAGGCCCCAGCATAAACTTGATAAAATGGGTCAGGAATTAGAATCGTTGGCTTTAAGTTGTTTTTTTTAAGTGGATTAAGTGCTAATGCAATATTAAATAGTCCTTCTCTTGTCCCGGCTAATTGAACAATATTATTTTTATAATTAACCATATTTTTAGTTAATTTAAACCTTCTATTAAGCCAGTTTATGGAAGCAATATTTAATTTATCCATTCCAAGTGTAGGAGGGTATTTGCTCCATTTAAGATAGTTCTTATTTATTATTTCTTTAATAAATTTAGGAGGCTTATGTTGGGGTTCCCCGATAGAAAGAATTAATACTTTCTTGTTTGTGGGAGTTTCTATACCTTTTAATAAATCATTAAGTCTTTGGAATGGGTAGTCATTTAGTAATTGAAGGTTTTTGTTAAATTGGTTTTTATTCGATACGTTTTTATTCATAAATATTCTTCTAAACTAATTATTCTGTAATTAATATACCTTTGTATTTTAATTTGGTCTAATGGTGTTTAAATATTTATAGAAATTTGTCTTAAAAGCATTAATTATTTGTCATAATATTTGATGTATTCTTATTTTTAATTTATAATTGTCTGATATTTAAACATTAAAAATTTACTGTGAGGGATTTTTAATCTTTAATAGTGGTTTTAGAATGGGGGGGAAATGGTTGGTGCAGACACATCATGGATATTAACTTCTACGGCTTTAGTGCTTTTAATGACTTTACCAGGATTGGCACTTTTTTATGGCGGATTAGTTAGATCCAGTAATATTATATCAGTTATTATTCAATGCTTTGCAATAGCTTGTTTGGCTTCAATAGTATGGCTAGTTGCCGGCTATAGTATAGCTTTTTCAGGTGAAGGAGCATACATTGGAGATTTGGCGAAAATGTTTCTAAGAGGAGTAGGAACAGATACAGAAGCAGGTAATTTACCTGAAAATGTATTTTTTATGTTTCAAATGACGTTTGCTATAATAACGCCTGCTTTGATAGTAGGTGCGTATGTAGAAAGAATTAAATTTTCAGCAGTGCTCTGGATTTCTGGGTTATGGTTACTTCTTGTCTATGCTCCTGTTACTCATTGGGTTTGGGGTGGAGGTTGGCTCGCTAAAATGGGAATTCAAGATTTTGCGGGAGGCTTGGTTGTTCACTTAAATTGTGGAATTGCTGCTTTAGTTGTAGCTAAGATGTTGGGGGCTCGTAAAGGTTTTCCTAATGATGTTAAACCACCACACAGCCCAGCTTTAGTTTTTGTCGGAGCGGCAATGTTATGGGTTGGCTGGTTTGGGTTTAACGGCGGTTCTGCCCTTGCTGCAGATGGGGCTGCAGGAATGGCTATTACTGTTACACATATATCTGCAGCTACTGCTACCTTGACTTGGATGACAATAGAATGGCTGTCTCACGGAAAACCTACTTTAGTTGGTGCAGCGACCGGTGCAATAGCTGGTCTAGCAACTATTACTCCAGCTTCAGGGTTTGTCGGTCCTGTAGGCGCATTAATAATTGGCTTTTTAGCAGGTGTTATTTGTTATAAAATGTGTGGAATTATTAAAAACCAATGGAAAATAGATGATGCTTTAGATGTAATGGCTGTTCATGGAGTTGGAGGAGTGCTGGGAATTTTATTAACAGCTCCTTTAGGATCAGCTGTATTTGGAGGTTTAGGATTATCAGAACAAACCATTGGCAATCAATTTATAACTCAATTAATTGGTGTGATAGCTGTGGCTTTATGGTGCTTAGTTATTACTTGGATTATTACCTTAGTAATTAAAAAGACAATTGGTTTAAGAGTTACTGATGACGAAGAAACAGAAGGTTTAGATACTTCTGTTCACGGTGAAAAAGGTTATAATTAATAACTTTTAGTAAAATAATGAGGAGGAATTTATTCTATTTCTTCTCATTATTTTATAATATTATATATACTTTCTGCTAGATTTATTAGTTTCTCATCATTTTTAATTGACATAGATAGCATTATACCTATCGGTAAATCCCCTGGGCATGGCAAGCTTATAGAACACATCGGCAAAACATTGCCAATTCTCGTGTTTCTTAATGCTAGCATATTATATTTATCATATAACTTTTCATTACTTTGTACCTCATTAATCTTAGGGGGCAAGATAGGTACAGTAGGCATTAAAATAGCATCATAGTTCTCTATAGAAGAATACAATCTTTTAGAAAGAGCTATTTGAGAATCTTTTACTATTTTTATGCTATTCTGTTTCATGTGTTTGCCTTGATACATTCTGTTTAGAACATTAATATCCATTAGGCTGCTATCTTTTTCTATTAAATGTTTCCACTCTGCATAACCTTGATATGTGACGGTAGTACCATGCTCAGAAAGTATTTTAT
>DQLC01000045.1 GCA_015660425.1 Alphaproteobacteria bacterium | reverse complement strand
TTGGTTGTTCAATAATAGGAGACACTAAGTATATTGGTAAGTCTGTTCATGAATTAAAAGATTTAGAGAGTTTTTCTAAATATATGCAATTACATGCAAGAGAAATTGGAGTTCCAGATATTGAAGGGTTAACAATTAGGATAAAAGCTCCTATTCCTGATCATATGTTGTATGTTTTTGATGTATTAGAATTATCAAAAGATATTGTAAATTCTTAAATATAATATGAGTAATATACCTAAAATTACGTTCAAAATTATTAAATCTAGTAAAAATAAGTATTGCATACAAATCAATAATAAAATAGCAAAGACTCCACAAGGAAATTTGATAGAATTACCAACGTTAAAGCTAGCAAAAATAATTCTAAAAGATTATCAGTCAGTTAAAACTAAAAAAGTTGCCAATATAGTGTCGCCTATAAGGTTAACTAATACAGCAATAGATAGAATTGTAACAGATAATCATAATTACATAGAAAAGTTAAGTTTATATGCTAATAATGATGTTGTTTGCTACTTTGCACGCTCTCCTAAAGACTTGATAAAAAAACAAAATAAGCATTGGTTGCCTTTGATTATATTTATGCAAGATTTTTATAGTATTAATATATTATATACTTCTAAAATATCCGCTATAAGTCAGAATAAAGACAGTTTATCTAAATTAAAACTTATATTAAGTAAGAAAAATAATTTTGAATTATCTGCAATAGCTGTTCTTTCTCAATTAACAAACTCAATCATAATTTCATTAGCCCTTGTAAATGATAAGATTAATGTTAAAAATGCTTTTGAATGTAGTAATTTAGATGAAATTTATCAGTCCTCTTTTTGGGGTAAAGATGAAGAAGCTTTTACTAGACTGAAGGCGATAAGTTCTGATATAAAAAATGTAAAAAAATACTATGATGCTCTAAAAGAATAATAATTATATTTTAAGGATTTGATTTTGAAAGATGTGTTAAAAGAATTAAAAAAAAGGAAAGATAGGGCAAGGCTTTCTGGAGGACTAAAACGCTTAGAAGCTCAGCATTCAAAAGGAAAATTATCTGCTCGTGAGAGAATTAACGTTCTAGCTGATAAAGGCTCATTTATAGAATATGATATGTTTGTAGAACATCGTTCTACAGATTTTGGCATGGAAAAAAATAAAATACCAGGCGATGGGGTAGTCACTGGTAATTGTAAAATAAATGGACGTCCAGTATTAATATATAGTCAAGATTTTACTGCTTATGGAGGTTCTTTAAGTGAAGCACATGCAGAAAAAATTTGTAAGGTTATGGATCAGGCTATGAAATTAGGAGTGCCCATAATAGGTTTAAACGATTCAGGTGGAGCTCGTATCCAAGAAGGAGTAGCATCATTAGGAGGTTATGCAGAAGTTTTTCAAAGGAATGTATTAGCATCTGGTTTTATTCCTCAAATCTCACTAATTATGGGGCCATGCGCAGGAGGTGCTGTTTACTCTCCAGCTATCACAGATTTTATATTTATGGTCCAAGATTCCTCATATATGTTTGTAACTGGTCCAGATGTTGTAAAAACTGTTACACATGAAACGGTAAGTGCTGAAGAGCTGGGAGGGGCCTCAAGTCATACAAAAAAGTCTGGCGTAGCTGACTTATCATTTGAAGATGATATATCAGTCTTAGAAGAAACTAGAAGGCTTTTAGACTTTTTACCTCTTTCAAATAAAGAAAAAGCACCATATAGATTAACACAGGATCCAAGTGACAGAAAGTCATTTAATCTAGACACACTTATTCCTCATAATTCTAATAGCCCTTATGATATGAAAGAATTGATAATAACTATAATTGATGAAGAAGATTTTTTTGAAATACAACCTGACTATGCTCAAAATATTATAATTGGTTTTGCGAGAATCTCAGGACAAACTATCGGAATAGTTGCTAATCAGCCTATGGTGCTTGCAGGATGTTTAGATATTGATTCTTCACGTAAAGCAGCAAGATTTGTACGTTTTTGTGATTGTTTTAATATTCCAATAGTTACTTTAGTAGATGTTCCTGGATTCCTACCTGGAACTTCACAAGAATTTAATGGAATTATTAAGCATGGAGCTAAACTACTTTACGCATATGCTGAAGCAACGGTACCAAAGATTACTTTGATTACAAGAAAGGCATATGGAGGAGCATATGATGTGATGGCCTCAAAACATTTAAGAGGAGATATAAATTATGCTTGGCCAACAGCTGAAATTGCAGTGATGGGCGCCAAAGGCGCAGTTGAAATTATTTTTAGAGGCTCTGATAAAAAAGAAATAGAAAAACAAACTGAAGAATATCAGGATAAATTTGCTAATCCATTTATTGCGGCCTCAAGAGGCTATTTAGATGATATTATTACTCCTCATAATACTCGGTATAGATTATCCTCTGCATTAGAACTGCTAAAAACAAAAGAATTATCAAACCCAAAAAAGAAACATGGAAATATTCCATTATAAATAAAGTGACTATATATGTTTAAAAAAATACTTATTGCTAATAGAGGTGAAATTGCCTGCAGGATAGCTAAAACGTGTAAAAAAATGGGAATTGCTACCATTGGGATATATTCTGATGTTGATAAAAATTCTATGCATTTACAATATGTAGATGAAGCAGTTAATATCGGGCCAGCAGATTCCTCAAAAAGTTACTTAAACATAGAGAATATAATAAAAGCTGCAAAAGAGAAGAAAGCTGACGCTGTTCATCCGGGTTACGGATTCTTATCAGAAAATGCTGAGTTTTCTAAAGCTTTAGAAAAAGCAAAAATTATTTTTATAGGACCTTCCATTGAAGCAATACAATCTATGGGTGATAAAATTATATCTAAGCGAATTGCTAAAAAAGCTGGAGTGAATATTATTCCAGGTGTGGATGGTGCTATTAAAAATGTAGAAGATGCTATTAAAGCAGCTAAGGAAATAGGTTATCCAGTAATGGTTAAAGCTTCTGCTGGAGGTGGTGGCAAAGGTATGAGGGTTGCTAAAGATAAAAAAGAATTAATATCTGGTTTTCAAAGTGCAAAAAATGAAGCTAAAAAATCTTTTGGAGATGATAGAGTTTTTATAGAAAAATTTATTGTTGGGCCTAGACATATTGAGATTCAAATCCTTGCGGATGAATATGGAAATATGGTTTATTTAGGCGAAAGAGAATGTTCAGTTCAAAGAAGACACCAAAAAGTAATAGAAGAATCTCCGAGTTCCTTAGTAGATGAGGATATGAGAAAAGAAATGGGAGAACAGGCTCTTTTATTAGCTAAAGCAGTTAACTATTCGAGTGCAGGTACCGTAGAATTTGTCGCATCTAATGATAAGTCCTTTTATTTTCTTGAAATGAATACAAGATTGCAAGTGGAGCATCCGGTTACAGAGTTGGTAACAGGAATAGACCTTGTTGAAAAGATGATAAATATAAGTGCTAAGAAGCCATTAGGTTTGGTTCAGTCTGATATAAAGTTAAATGGTTGGTCTGTTGAAGCTAGAATATACGCAGAGAATCCTATTCGTAATTTTGCACCTTCTATTGGCAGGCTCAGAAAGTTTATTCCCCCAACACATGAAGATATGTCAATTCGACTTGATTCTGGAGTACAAGAAGGTGGTGAAATATCAATGTATTATGACCCAATGATTGCAAAATTAATTTCTTATGGTGAGGATAGAATAGATGCGTGTAACAAATTATCTTCAGCGTTAGACGCATTTGTAATAAAAGGTGTGTCTACAAATATTCCATTTGTAAATAGTGTATTGACTAATAAAAAGTTTTTATCTGGAAATATTACAACTGCTTTTTTAGAGGAAGAGTACCCTACAGGTTATACAGGATTGTTAAAATCTAAGTCTAAGTTATTTTTAATTTCTATAACATCTCTAGCTATGGAAGCTATAAAAATAAAGCGCAAGAGTAAATTGACTAAAGGTAACTATGTAGTAACTACTGCAAAACATTACTTTGAATTAAAATATGAAATAATATCTAATGATATTAATAATTTATTTAAAATAAAAGTGGAGCATAATTCAAAATTATATGAAGTTGCAGTTTCATGGAGTATTGGTGACCCAATTCTGCAAATAACGTTAGATGATGAAACTTTTTTAATGCAAGTTTCAAAGAGTTTATCTAAATATAATATATGTCATGCTGGATTTGATGTTCAATCAAAAGTCACAGAATGTGAAATATTTAACCTCTCCAAATTAATTCCTAGGAAGGTGAAAAATACTTTATCTAAAACGCTTATATCTCCTATGCCTGGACAAGTTATAAAGGTATGTATTTCTGAAAATCAAAAAGTTAATTTAGGTGAAGATTTGATTATCTTAGATGCAATGAAAATGGAAAATATTCTAAAAGCTGATAAAGATATTATAGTAAAAAAAATAAATGTTAAAGCGGGTGATATAGTTTCTGTGGATCAGGAACTAATTACTTTTGCTTAAACTAAAAGAAATCCTTGGAGGATTTTTTTATAACTGCATCAAATTCGTTGATGCTATAATTATAGCCAAGTTCTTTCAAAGAAGTTACTGAGAAATTCTTTAAGCCACATGGTATTATATTATTATAATAATTAAGGTCTGGATCAATATTTATTGATATGCCATGATATGTAATCCAGTGGCTTACCCTAATTCCAATAGCACCTATCTTTGACTCTCCATTAGGACCATCTACCCATATGCCTATTCTATCATTACATGTATAGGCTTTTAAACCAATATGCTCTAGAGATTTTATCATCCAATTTTCTAGAGTTTTAACATATTTTCTAATATCCTTATCTCTATGATTTAGATTAAGCATTACATAGATTATTCTTTGTCCAGGCCCATGGTAAGTAACTTGTCCACCTCTACCTGAGTTAATAATTGGGATTTCTGTATGTCTAAGTATTTGTTCTTTTTTAGTACTTGTTCCGCATGTATAAATTGAAGGATGTTCTAACAACCATATTATTTCAGATGATTCTTGTTTATAAATATTTTTAATATGCTCTTCCATAGTGCTAATAGCTATATTGTAGGGAACTAAATCTTGATCATATTCCCATTTTAAAGTTTGATGATTATTAGATTTTAAATTTAAAGAAATCATTTTTATAACCTAGCATTATTTATTTTATAGAGTTAGAATAAATTATAATATTAATAATATAAATGCATAGGAATTTAGGAAAATGGAAAATAATTCTAAAACTATAGCAGAAAATATTAATATATATAATAATAAAAATTCTTTCGGTTTTGGTATTTCTGCTAAGTTTATTGATAAGACTAGAGATAATATTAAAGCCAATAACCTGCAAGGTCTTGAAGAAGATATATTATCTTTACACCCAGCAGATATCGCAGACATTTTTGAAATTTTATCCCAAGAAGATAGAAAAATATTATTTTCTACCTTGCAGCATAAATTGCCGCCAGAAACTTTAGCATCTTTGGATGAACAAGTATTAAAAGATATAATAGAAAATTATAAACCAAGTATATTAGGGGATTTAATTGCTCAGTTAAACACAGATGATGCGGCCTATATTCTAGAAAACTTAGAGACAGAAAAAAGAGATGATCTTTTAAATCAAATTTCTACTGATGCTAGAAGTTTAATTATTCAAGCTTTAGAATTCCCAGAAATGTCTGCAGGCAGATTAATGCAGAGAGATTATGTTGCTGTTCCGCGTTATTGGAATGTAGGACAGGTCATTGATTATTTGAGACGTTCGATAAAAGTCCCAGATCAATTCTATGCAATATTTATTGTGGACCCTCGACATATACCTGTGGGAACAATACCACTTCATAAATTAATGCGAAGTGAGCGAAAAGTAGTCTTATCTGATATTATGACCACAGAACCTGTAGTGGTCCCTGTTGATATGGATCAAGAAGATATGGCTTTTTTATTTGAACAATATGATTTGACATCTGCGCCTGTAGTAAATTCTCAAAATAGGCTAATAGGCATGGTAACTGTTGATGACGTAGTAGAAGTCATTCAGGAAGAGGCAGAAGAAGATATGTTAAAGCTGGCGGGTATTTCTGGTGATACAGATATATATATGGCTGCTTGGCAAACAGCGAGAAGTAGATTTACTTGGCTATTTATAAATTTACTTACAGCTATATTAGCTTCTATAGCTATAGGAATATTTGAAGGAACAATAAAGCAAATTGTTGCCTTAGCAGTTTTAATGCCTATCGTTGCATCAATGGGGGGTAATGCTGGAACTCAGACTCTAACAGTTGCTGTTAGGGCTCTTGCAACAAGAGAATTAAATCAGTCAAATGCATTAAGAGTATTTGGTAAAGAAATATTAGTAGGAATTATTAACGGTATTATTTTTGCTATAATAGTTGGTTTGGTCGCCGCTTTATGGTTTGGAGAACAAGGATTAGGTATTGTGATAGCATTAGCAATGTTATTTAATTTATTTGTGGCAGGTTTTTTTGGTGCATCCATTCCTTTACTTTTACAACGTTGGAAAATTGACCCAGCATTAGGGGCTTCTATTTTATTGACTACTGTTACAGATGTAGTAGGTTTCTTTGTATTTTTAGGTTTAGCAAAAATTTTATTAACCTAAGTTTTATGGAGATAGGATGATTATTAATAGACCAGAAGATTTCAATTTTTATTTGGGTGAAACGGCTGATATGATTAGGGAAACTGTATCTAGCTTTGCCAATAATGAAATTGCGCCAAGAGCAGCTGAAATAGATAAGAAGAATGATTTTCCTTCAGATTTATGGGAAAAGATGGGAAGTTTAGGAATTTTAGGTGTTACTGTTGAAGAAAAATGGGGTGGAAGTGGATTAGGATATTTAGAACATACTGTTTGTGTAGAAGAGATTAGTAGAGCTTCGGCTTCCGTAGGCCTTTCTTATGGTGCGCACTCAAATTTATGCATAAATCAGATAAGATTAAATGGAAATGACCAACAACGTGAAAAATATTTGCCAGGTTTAATTTCTGGAAAAAAAGTGGGAGCACTAGCTATGAGTGAATCTGTAGCAGGCTCAGATGTTATAGGAATGAAGACTACTGCAACACAAAAAACTGATCATTATATACTAAATGGTTCAAAAATGTGGATAACTAATGGCCCAGATGCTGATTATTTAGTTGTATATGCTAAGACTGATAGGAACGCTGGTTCTAAAGGTATTACAGCATTTATTATTGAAAAAGGTTTGAAAGGTTTTTCTACGGGTAAAAAATTAGATAAATTAGGTATGCGTGGATCAAATACTTGCGAACTTATATTTGATAATTGTGTAGTACCAGAAGAAAATGTATTAGGTGAAATAAATTCAGGTGCAAAAGTGTTGATGAGTGGTTTAGATTATGAACGAGTAGTTTTAGCAGGTGGTCCACTCGGTGTTATGCAGAATTGCTGGGACATAATAGTTCCTTATGTTCATGAAAGAAAACAATTTGACCAACCTATTGGCAACTTTCAATTAATGCAAGGTAAATTAGCAGATATATATACTTCTATGAATGCATCTAAATCTTATGTTTATAATGTAGCTCAAGCTTGCGATAGAAATGAAACTACTAGAAAAGATTCAGCAGGTGCTATTTTATACTCAGCTGAAAAATGTACAGAAATTGCACTTCAAGCAATTCAAATATTAGGTGGAAATGGTTATACAAATGATTATCCTGTAGGGCGCCTTTTAAGAGATTCTAAGTTATATGAAATTGGTGCAGGTACTAGTGAGATTAGAAGAATCCTAATTGGTAGAGAGATTTTTAATGAATCAATTTAGGAGTATAGTAATGTCTTTAAATATAAAGCATTTAAATGTCAGAACTGCTTTAGTATTGTTAGCTTTTATATTTCTGACATTTAATAATACTATTGTTTTTTCACAGGATAATACGCCAGAGTTTCCATATGACCCTGATGAGAAAGCTACACAAGCTAAAATTTGTGCTAAAGTGTGTCTTAAAAGAAGAGATGCATGTATAAAAATTGAAAGTAGTAACCCTGAATCCGAACAAATTTGTCAGTCACAAATGATTATTTGTATAAATCAATGTAGGTAATTAGGAGAAGTAAATGCACAAAAATGATGTTGTTATTACAGGCATGGCTAGAACCCCCATGGGAAGTTTCCAAGGAAGTTTGTCTTCTGAAAGTGCTCCATACTTAGGAAGTATTGCTATAAAAGGAGCTATAAAAAAAGCCGGAATTAAAGCGAAAGATATAGATGATGTAGTAATGGGTTGTGTCTTGCCAGCTGGTATGGGGCAAGCTCCAGCAAGGCAAGCTGCAATAGCTGCTGGTATTCCAAATACTGCAGGTGCAACAACTATAAATAAAATGTGTGGATCAGGTATGAGAGCTGCAATGATAGCTCATGATCAATTATTGGCTGGATCGAGTTTTGTGACTTTGGCAGGAGGCATTGAAAGTATGTCCAATGCTCCATATATTCTACCAAAAGTAAGAAGTGGCTTAAGGATGGGGCACGCCCAAGTTCAGGATCATATGTTTGTAGATGGGTTAGAAGATGCATATGAGCCAGGACGTTTAATGGGTTCGTATGCAGAAGCGACGGCTGAGGCATATCAATTTACAAGAGAAGAACAAGATAATTTTGCTATTAGATCTTTAGAAAGAGCAAAAAAAGCAAATGAAGATGGGTCTTTCAAAGAAGAAATGGTGCCTGTAACTATTAATACTCGTAAAGGTACGGTAGAAATCACTGCTGATGAACAGCCTTTTAATGCAGACATATCTAAAATTCCAAATCTTAGGCCTGCTTTTAGTAAAAATGGGACAGTTACGGCAGCTAATTCTTCATCAATTTCTGATGGTGCTGCGGCCTTGGTAATGATGACAAATGAAGAAGCAGAGAATAAAAATTCTATGCCATTAGCTAAAGTTGTTGCTCATGCAACAAATAGTCATGACCCTGCATGGTTTACAACAGCGCCAATAGGGGCAATTCAAAAAGTTTTAGATAAGGCTGGATGGAATATTAAAGATGTTGGGTTATTTGAAATAAATGAAGCTTTTGCTGTTGTGCCTATGGTCGCAATGAAAGACCTAAGTATATCTCCTGAAATAGTAAATGTACACGGAGGTGCCTGCGCTTTAGGTCACCCTGTTGGAACATCAGGAGCTAGAATTATAGCGACTTTAATTGCCGCAATGCATAAATATAATATTGATAAAGGGATAGCTTCATTATGTATAGGTGGGGGAGAAGCTACTGCTATTGCCTTAGAATGTTGTTAAAATTTAGAAAGAATTTAAATGGATATTATTAAGAGTGCTATAGATGAAACTTCTAAAGAATATATAAAAAATTCTAATATTATGGAAGGACTAGTTTCCGACCTTAAAAATAAAATTATATTTTCTCAGATAGGAGGTGGTAAGGAAGCAATTGAAAGGCATATTGCTAGAGGTAAACTTTTACCTAGAGAGAGATTAGAATACTTAATAGATCCTGGTTCTCCTTTTTTAGAATTTTCATCCCTTGCAGCATATGGACATTATAATGATGAAGCACCGGGCTCTGGTCTTATTACGGGAATCGGAAGAGTTTCTGGAAGAGAATGTGTAATTATAGTTAATGATGCTACTGTAAAGGGAGGAACATATTATCCAATAACAGTAAAAAAACAATTAAGAGCACAAGATATAGCTTTAGAAAATCATCTACCTTGTATTTATTTAGTAGATTCTGGTGGAGCAAATTTACCAAATCAAAGTGAAATGTTTGCAGATAAAGAGGGATTTGGTAAAACATTTTATAATCAGTCAAATATGTCGGCTATGGGTATCCCACAAATAGCAGTAGTAATGGGTTCTTGTACAGCTGGGGGAGCATATGTTCCAGCAATGAGTGATGAAACTATAATAGTAAAAAATCAAGGAACAATATTTTTAGGTGGCCCTCCTTTGGTAAAAGCTGCAACAGGAGAAGTTGTTAGTGCAGAAGAACTCGGAGGAGGAGAGTTGCATAGTAAAAAAAGCGGTGTGACTGATCATCTGGCCGAAAATGACCAGCATGCCCTAAAAATCGTGAGGGATATTGTAGCTACTTTTAATACGAAAAAGAATAAAGATGTTGATTTAATAAAATCAGAAGAACCCAATTATGATTTAAAAAGTATATATGGTGTAGTACCATCATCTTTATCTATTCTATATGATGTAAGAGAAGTAATAGCAAGAATAGTAGATGGTAGTAAGTTTTTGGAATTTAAAAAATTATATGGGCCAACTTTGGTTACAGGTTTTGCAAAAATTATGGGCTATTCTGTCGGAATAATTGCAAACAATGGTATTTTGTATTCAGAGAGTTCACAAAAAGGAGCTCATTTTATAGAGCTATGTGGACAGAGAAAAATACCAATTATATTTTTACAAAATATTTCTGGATTTATGGTAGGAAAAAAATATGAAGAAGGTGGAATAGCTAAAGATGGAGCAAAATTAGTTACTGCAGTATCTACAGTAAAAGTTCCAAAATTTACAGTAATTATAGGTGGATCATTTGGAGCTGGTAATTATGGTATGTGTGGTAGAGCATTTAATCCAAGATTTATGTGGACTTGGCCCAATTCTAGAGTGTCTGTTATGGGAGGAGAACAAGCGGCTAATGTCCTCACTACCGTGAGAAAAGATGTGAATGCTAGAAGAGGGGTAAAATGGTCTAAGAAAGATGAAAATAATTTTAAAAATGGAATATTAGATCAATATGAAACAGAAGGAAGTCCATATTTTGCTTCATCAAGAATATGGGATGATGGGATAATTGATCCTGCTGACACAAGATCAGTATTAGGCTTATCAATTTCTGCTGCTCATAATAAGCCAATTGAAGATACAAAATTTGGTTTATTTAGGATGTAGATAATGAAAAATTTATTAACAAAATTAGATGATAGAGGCGTTTATTATTTAACCTTAAATCGTCCGCATGTTATGAACGCATTTGATGAGAATTTAATTAAAGAATTAGATGCTGTTTTATCAGAGATAACTAATAATAAACATATTAGAGCATTGGTTATTACAGGAGAAGGCAAAGCCTTTTCTGCTGGAGCAGATTTAGATTGGATGAGACGAATGTCTGATGTAAGCCATGAAGAAAATCATAATGATGCAATGAAATTAGCAATTATGTTAAAGAAATTAGATTCTTTGCCATTTCCTACGATTGCTGCTGTTAATGGAGTTACTTTTGGAGGAGGGATAGGTTTAGTGGCTGCTTGTGATATAGCAATTGGAAATGGTTATGCAAAATTTTCTTTATCTGAAGTAAGGCTAGGATTAATACCAGCAACTATTAGTCCGTATGTAGTTAGAGCTGTGGGTTCTAGAAATGCTAGATATTTATTTTTATCTTCAGTAATTATTTCTTCGCAAGAGGCTTTTCATATGGGGTTACTAAACCATTATGCTAAAAACGAAGACTTTAATGCATTAGTAGAAAAAAATATAGATAATATTTTAAAAGGTGGACCTAAAGCTCTAAAAGCTTCAAAAGAATTAATATTCTATGTCGAGGGAAAAGATATAGATGAAAGAGTTATGATAGAAACTGCCAAAAGAATAGCGGATGCAAGAGCAACAGATGAGGGTAAAGAGGGTATAGAGGCATTTTTAAATAAAAGAAAACCAAATTGGCAGGGTGAATGATTAGAAATATATTAATAGCTAATCGAGGAGAAATAGCAGCTAGAATTTCACGTACCTGTAAAGCTATGGGTGTTAAGGTAATTGCTGTATATTCTGATGCTGATAAAAATGCTTTACATGTACGTGAAGCAGATAAATCAATCCATTTAGGTGCGTCATTAGCTGAAAAAAGTTATTTAAATTATAAAAAATTAATAAAAATTGCATTAGAAAATAATGTAGATGCAGTGCATCCAGGATATGGATTTTTATCTGAAAATCCTGATTTTGCTAAAGCATTAAAAAAGAATAATATAAAATTTATTGGTCCTTCTGTATCATCTATGAAAAGTATGTCATCAAAAAATGATGCGAGAAATATGATGGAAAAAGCAGGTGTTCCAGTGCTACCAGGCTTTTCTGCAGATGATTTGTCACAAAAACAAATATTAAAACGATGTGAAGATATAGGATTTCCTTTGATTATTAAGGCCTCGGCTGGTGGTGGAGGAAAAGGTATGCATATTATTTATAAAAAAGGTGAAATTATAAATAAATTAGAAGCAGCAAAAAGAGAAGCTTTAAGCTCTTTTGGAAACGAGAGTATTTTAATAGAAAAATATTTACAAAATTCTAGGCACATCGAGGTTCAGGTTTTAGCAGATAATTTTGGAAATATTTATACTTTATCAGATAGAGATTGCAGTATTCAAAGACGACATCAAAAAGTTATCGAAGAAGCACCTGCTACAAATATTAGTACAGATGTTAGAAAAGAAATGGCTTTTCAAGCTGAGAAAGTGGCAAAAAATATTTCATATTCTGGAGCAGGAACTATAGAGTTTTTATTAGAAAACAATAATTTTTATTTTATGGAAATGAATACACGTTTACAAGTCGAACACCCCGTAACGGAATTAATATTAGGTATAGATCTAGTGGAATTACAAATTAGAGTAGCGAATAATGAAAAAATAATATTGGACTATAATGAGAATTCAATCAATGGGCATGCAATTGAAGCTAGAGTTTATGCAGAAATTCCTGAAAAAAATTTTCAACCATCTCCAGGTAAAATATTAGAATTTAATTTTCCTAATAAAACTTATTTGAGATTAGATACAGGATACATGGCTAATGATGAAGTTTCAACATATTATGATCCAATGATAGCGAAAGTTATTGCTTACGGAGAGAATAGAGATGATGCAATTAAAAAACTCTCTTTTGCATTGGAAAACACTCAATTAATAGGGTTAAAAAATAATATAGATTTTTTAAATAAAATTTTAAAAGTGCCTGCCTTCTCTGAAAAAAAAATTACTACTGATTTTATAAATAAATATTGGAAAAGCCTAATGCCTGTTCAAGAAGATAAGGACATATTGTTACAGGCAGCTATAGTTTTATATATTAGAATTCGAAATTTTAACAAAGACAATAAAAAATCTTCACCATGGGAAAATGCTAATAATTGGAGACATCTAGCTAATGGTTTTGAAAAAATACATATGATATGTGATAAAAATAATTTTAATTATAGAGTTAAAATAATCGATCGTGACAGTATGTTAGTTGAAAATCATGATACTACATTTAATAATACATTTACATTTTTTAACAGTGATTTTTCTAAGCAAATAAGTTTGTTATGTAATAATAAGAAAATAGATTTATTTTTTGTTAAATTAAATAATGAAGATGTATATGTAAATAAAAATGGTTATTCATTAAATATAAAAATAAGAGATAAGTATTATTTAGAATTAAAAGAAGAATTATCTCAAGGTTCTATGGATTCTCCTATACCAGGAAAAATTGCTAAAATTTTTGTAAAAAATAAGCAGTTGGTGAAAAAAGGTGATGTTTTGGTTATAGTGGAAGCAATGAAAATGGAACATTCAATTTTAGCTCCGTATTCAGGTAAAGTATTGAAGGTGAATGTGAATAAAGGTAATCAGGTCGAAGAAGGTTTTACAGTAGTGGAAATGGAAGTAAAATAATGACAGAGATAAGTATATATGAGGTTGGGCCTAGGGATGGTCTTCAAAATGAAAATATACCATTAGATACTAATGAAAAAATTTCATTTATTAATTTGTTATCTGAGACAGGCTTAAAGTTTATAGAAAGTGGAGCATTTGTTTCTCCTAAATGGGTTCCAGCTATGGCTGATTCTAATATTGTACTTACAAAAATTAAACGAAAAGAAGATATAATGTATCCTGTATTAACTCCTAATATAAAAGGCTTAGATGATGCATTAAAATATAATGCAGATACTGCTTGCGTATTTACTACACCTAGTGAATCTTTTTCAAAAAAAAATACAAATTGTTCAGTGAATGAGGCATTAGCTCGCGCTAGAGAAGTTACAAAGGAAGCTTTACTGAAAGGAATGAAAGTTAGAGGTTATATATCTACGGTTATGTTTTGTCCATATGAAAATGAAATAGAGCCGTTAAAAGTGGCAAAGTTAGCTGAAGAATTAGTAAAGATGGGGTGTTATGAAATCTCATTAGGGGATACAATTGGAAGTGGAACACCATTAAAAACTAAACAAATGATTAAAGCATGTAAAGAAGCTGTCGGAATAGAAAAATTAGCTATACATTTTCATGATACCTATGGGCAAGCTTTGGCAAATATTTTAGCTAGTTTAGAGTTAGATATAAAAGTTATAGATACATCAGTTGGAGGATTGGGAGGTTGTCCATATGCTCCTGGAGCAAAAGGTAATGTCGCTACTGAAGATGTATTATTTATGCTAAATGGTATGGGTGTTTCAACAGGAGTTGATTTAGATAAAATTTGTGATGCCTCTAAATTTGTTTTTAGTAAATTAGGTAGAACACCTTCTTCAAGAGTTTATAGTGCCATAGAAGCTAAGAATAATAGAAATTAATTTTTATAGATCAATGCATTTAATAAAGTTAGCTGTTGGTATAAAAAATATAGATGAGTTAAGAGAGCGACAAGCATTACGTTATAAAAAATATAAACATTATTTACACATAACAAGACACTATCCAAAAAAATATGAAATAATTAAAGATAAAGGTTCAATGTTTTGGATTATTAGTGGTTATATATCCGCTAGGCAAAAAATCATCGATTTTAAAAAAGTAGAACATGATGATGGTAGATTCTATTGTCATATTATTTTAGATAAAAATTTAATTCATACTCAAGTTATCAGTCATAGGCCTTTCCAAGGTTGGAGATATTTAAATGAAGAAAAAACACCTAAGGATTTATCTGTTAATGAATTAAAGAATAATGGTAAATTATTCAAAATATTAGAGGAATTATGTATTATCTAATATTTTTATACCAATAGGGATTTGATATTTATCATAATTTTATTGCTGATTACTATAAAAATTATTTATAATAAAATTTTAACTTGGGAGAAAATTATGAAAATTTTTAATTTATTACTTTTAGTAGCTGTTTCTATTCTTTTTTTAAACAAAGTTGCTTTATCATTAGAAACAAAAACTATTATCGATTTGCAATTAGCTAAGAAAATGGCTGATGCTTGTGAAGCTAAAAGAGCTACTACAGAGTGGAGACCATTAAATATAGCAATCGTAGATTCTGGAGCGGACTTAGTTCTCTTTAGAAGACAAGATGGAGCATTCTTAGGAAGTATAGATATAGCTTTAAATAAAGCAAAATCTGCAGTAATGATACCTTACCCTACAAGGGCAATAGGAGAATTAGTTTACGGTAAGGATGGAGAGCCTGCTAGAGTTCCAGGACTAGTTACAGTTGATTTTTTAGTTCCTTTTCCAGGAGGTCTTCCAATTAGAGCTCAAAATGGTGATCTTATAGGTGCAATTGGAGTTAGCGGTGCGACCGGAGATCAGGATGAAGAATGTGCTCAAGCTGCACTTGATTCAGTGAAAGATATGCTAAAATAATATGTTTGATCTTATAATTAAGAATGCAAATATCATTGATGGAACAGGGCTGCCATCTTTTACAGGAGACATTGCTGTAGAAGATGGCATTATTGTTCATAGAGGTGACGATTTAGGTCAGGCAAAGTCTGTAATTGATGCAAAGGGCTTGAGCTTAGTTCCTGGTTTTATAGATAGTCATACACATTATGATGCCCAATTAACTTGGGATCCGTGGGCTAATCCTTCACCAAAACTTGGGGTTACTACAATTGTTATCGGTAATTGTGGGTTTACCATAGCCCCTTGTAAAGCTGAGCATCGCGAATTAACTATTAAAAACCTGACAAATGTAGAAGGAATGTCTTTAGATGCTTTAAGGAAAGGGATAGTGTGGAATTTTGAAACTTTTCCTGAATATCTCGACTTTTTAGAAAGCAGAGGCGTTGGACCTAATGTTGCAGCTTATGTTGGTCATTCCTCTGTAAGAGTTTATGTAATGGGGAAGGATGCATTAACTAGAAAAGCTACAGAATTTGAAATATTAGAAATGGAAAAAATAGTTAAGGAATCTATGATAAGCGGAGGATTGGGTTTTGCTACATCAACTTTTGAGGGGCATAATGGAGAAAATGGAGTGCCAATGCCTTCTAGATTAGCAGATGATAAAGAAATGCATAATCTTATAATGGCCATGTCTTCTTTTGGCAGAGGTGTATTTATGCTTACTAGAGGTTCAAATACTTCAATTGATAATATCGAAAAGTGGATGAAAGATTCTAATAGACCGGCTATAGTTGCTGCACTTTTACATAATCCTTTATCAGATAGTTCAACTTTTAAAATATTAGCAGATATTTCTGAGGCTACAAATAGAGGTACTGAGATGTGGGGGCAGGTATCATGTCGGCCACTATCTATGGAATTTACTATGGAGTCTCCATATCTATTTGAAGGAATTCATGCTTGGAGACCTGCAATGGAATGTGCCACATTAGAATTATATAAAAATATTATAGAGGACAGCAATTTTCGTAGTCATTTATTAAATGAGATAGAAGATGATGCTCAAGTAAGATTATTTAATGGTGATTGGGATAAAATTATAGTTAGAGAAGTTCAAAATAAAAAGTATCTTCCTTTGGAAGGAAGGTCTATCAAAGATATTGCCTCAGAATCCAATGTGAATCCTTTAGAATGGCTTTTAGACCATTCTCTTAATGAAAATGGAATGGATACTTTGTTTATTGCGATGTTATTGAATAGTGATGAAGAAGCAGTTGGAAAGTTACTTAAACATCCTCGTTCTAACATTACATTATCTGATGCGGGAGCGCATTTAACCTTTTTTAATGATGCTGGTTATGGATTATATATGTTGCAAAAATGGGTTCGCGAAAATGATATTATGACTATTGAAGAGGCTATTTATAATCTAACAGGAAAACAAGCTGATATTTATAGAATTGATCAAAGAGGTAGATTAGTTCCAGGACAATATGCAGACATGATGCTAATTAATCCAGATAAAGCAGGTGTTTCTCAATCTTATAGAGTGAATGACCTCCCAGGTGGGTCTAGTAGATTAAATATAGATGGACATGGTATTTACGGTGTATGGATAAATGGACAAAGAGTTTTAGAAGATAATAGTATAGTTAATAGAGAAAGTTTACCTGGAAAAGTTATTAGAGGTTTTCACTCTTAAATTCATAAATAGAAAGAGGTTGTATAAACAACCTCTTTCTAAATTACTTATTATCCCCATATATTTTGGGCAGATGCCATTGCAAAAAGCATAGGAATAGAAAGCAAAGTATTAGTTCTACTAAAAAGCATAGCAGTTCTAGCTGAAGCAGCTTTAGTATCAGGATCTGCTTCTACAATTCCTAAAGCTCTTTTTTGATTTGGCCAGATTACAAACCATACATTTATAAACATAATTGTACCTAACCACATCCCTATTCCAATAGCTGTGTGTTTAGCTACCCCGTCCATAATGCCTAAAGTTATAGCTTGGTATAGGTAACCATTTACATGCGCTACTAATAAGCCTGTAATTATTGTAGCCATAGCTCCCCATCTAAACCAAAATAGTGCCGCCGGAGCAATTACTTTTCCAATTGCTGGTTTTTGGTCATCTGGAATTTTTGGCATATTTGGTATTTGTACAAAATTAAAATACCATAAGATCCCAATCCACATTACCCCAGAAAGAACGTGAACATATCGTAATATTAACGACCAAAAAGCAGCATCTAGTGCTCCTCCTGTCGAAATATAGTAAAGAATAAATAAAATAGTTAGAGCAACACCTGCTCCAATAGTTTTTTCAAGTGATGTAAGAATACTAGCCATTTTTACCTCCATAATTTATGAATTAGCTTAATCAAAATAATATAAAAAATATATTAAATTATCTTATATTATATTTTTTTGCCCATACTAAGCTATCTTTAGTATTAGTGGAAGGTTTATATTCACAACCTATATAACCTTGGTAGTGTAATTTTTCAATCATATCAAAAATAAAAGAATAGTTAATTTCTCCTTTATCAGGTTCATGTCTATGGGGGGGGGAAGCTATTTGAATATGCTTGGTATATTTAATGCTTTTATTTATAATATTCGTTAAGTCACCACTCATAATTTGTGCATGATATAAGTCTAATTGAAGCTTTAGTGAAGGGTGGTTTATTTCTTTAATAATATTAAGAGCATCATCTACATAGTTTAAATGATAGTTTGGAATGTCACGGTCATTTATGGCTTCTATAAGAGCAATAATATTATTCTTAGCACAAGCATTTGCTGCATAATAGAGATTTTCTTTAAATACATCTCTCGCTTTAATAATGTTGTTATGTTTTTTATTTATCCCTGCCATTACATGTATAAAAGGACAATTTAATTTTGAAGCATATTCAATTGCAAGATCAAATTTTTCTCTAAATTCATTTTCTCTACCTACTATAGAGGCTATTCCTCTATCCCCATTTTCCAGTGAACCTGGATAGGTGTTAAATAATATAAGTTTTTGCTTTGCTTCTTCTAACCAACACTTTATATTACTAATTTCATATTCGTATGGAAAGAAAAATTCAACTGCTTTAAAACCTAGATTTGAGGAGGCATTAAACCTTTCTTGAAAAGGAAGTTCATTAAACAAAAATGACAAATTTGCAGAAAGTTTAATCATACGGCATTATGCAAGATGTAAAGATAACCATCAATATTATTATGGAAAAAAGTTGATAAAAATTATTAGTAACACTCTTATAATATTATTTCTTAATTTGCAGGTGTCTTTTGCAGACACAGTCAATATTCCAGAAGATGCTGAGCAAATATCTCTTATAGCGGAATATACTAAAAAAGCAGATGTTTATGAAACTACTATCGGTGATACGAAAATTGCCATGGCAAGTTTTTCAGCATTAATAGTTAATGATAACTTATTAAAAGATGGATTTATGGATTGTAAGGTTACAGCCTACGCGGCACCTGGTAGAGGGTTTAGTTGCGGTTTTTCTCAAATGGAAAATGTTAGTGGCTACTGTGTACTTAAAGATAAAAGTGGAGATTCTTTAGTAGCTAAATTAGAGTGTTCTAGTGGAGCCACATATTCCCTAGATGTTAGATGTGAAGGTAGATTAGATTTTATGTCTGGAACAGGTAAATATTCAGGTGTTTCAGGAATAGCAAGAGTTCATATGGAACAAATATTTACTCCAGGAAAAAGTTCTGTTGAATTTTCTGGGTGGTGGAGATTACCAGCAGATTCATTATAATATTATTTACTAGCGTTTAGTAAAGGAACCATCCCACAGCCTGTTATTTTCTTTTCGCTATCTTTAAATAATAATAAAGGGTAACCTCTCAGAGATCCAATAGATATTAATCCTCTAGTTTCTTCAGTAAATTTTTCAGGTTTCATAGCTAGTGTAGTATCAAATATTCCATTTTCTTTAACTTCTAAAATTAGTAATTGTGAAGGTTTCCAAGGTTTTAATTTAGGGTTATTTATTTCAGCAGATAATCCATAATTATTACAAGAATTTCCATCATGTAAGGCTAATCTATATATTCCAGATTTAAGGTTTTTAAAATCAAATTTAAAAGATGGTGTATTTAGAAACCAACTATCAACTCCTTCAGCCGTTCCTATTATTATTCCATTAGATTTATAGAATTTTATATTTGTCCAATCTGAAAAGGCATTATTCATTAATAAAAATGTACTTAATAATAAAGATAAAAGTATTTTATAAAAATAGTTCATATAACCCTCCTAAAAATATAATATTTATATTATGGTATTTAATTATAGAATTTTACAATAAAATTTTTACTATTTTTTTCTATTTATTGCTATAGATGCGAGAGATTCTAATGCTAGTTTAGATTTGGATTGGGGAAAGATCTCTAATGATTTTATAGCTTCAAGACTATACTCTTTAGCTATATTAAGAGTCGCATGTATGCCATTATATTTATTTATCAGCTCTATTGCCTTATTTAAGTCATCACTAGATTGATCTAAATTTTCGATTGTTCTTTTCCAGAAATTTTTTTCTTCAGGGGTAGATTTCTCAACACTTATAATTACTGGTAGCGTCATTTTACCTTCTCGGAAGTCATCACCAATTTTTTTATCTAAAGCAGCAGTTCCTGCATAGTCAAGAACATCATCCACTAGTTGAAAAGCTATCCCTAATTTTTCACCATATATTTTGAGAGACTTTTGAATATGATGTTCTTCGTTTGATAAAACCGCGCTGATCTCCGCTGCGGCAGAAAACAAACTTGCTGTTTTATTTTTAATAATTTTCATGTATAATTCTTTAGTTGTATTGCAATCGTTTATAGTTGTAAGCTGGAGAACTTCTCCTTTAGCTATAGTAGAAGAGGCTTTAGATAAAATTTTTAAAATTTTTTTTGATCCATTTTTTACCATTAGCTCAAAAGCGCGTGAAAATAAAAAATCACCAACTAAAATACTAGTTTTATTTCCAAAAATTTCATTAGCAGTTGCAGTACCTCTTCTCAGTTTACTTTCATCGATAACATCATCATGGAGTAAAGTAGCAGTATGAATAAATTCAACACATGCAGCTAAAGGAAGATGATTTTTACCAGAATAGTTACATATACTTGATGTTAACAAAGTTATAATCGGCCGAATTCTTTTTCCACCTGAGGTTAGTATATGTTTTGATAAATCATTTATAAGTGGAATTTCATTTCCAATATTATTAATAATGATATCATTTACATAATTTAAATCTTTGCTCACTATTTTTTTAATATCATTTATATTTAGGTATGAAT
>DQLC01000018.1 GCA_015660425.1 Alphaproteobacteria bacterium | reverse complement strand
GTTGGTTCTTCTTTATATTTAGTTTCTACAACAGATGGTTCAACATCTAAAGAATCTTTTGTTATAGTTAATACCATATTGTGCATTTGTTCTGTTGGATGAACTGCATGATGTAAACTAGTAATTAAATATCTACCAGATAAGATTGGGTCTATTGATGCTTTAGTTACAGGAGGCTGAAGTGGTCTATTTGATGGAATAACTACATTAATTAAATCTCCACACATAATATTAGTATCACCATATGTTTCTATTTTTAATGTAAAATAAGTCCTTTCTAATTCTCTAGACATTGATTCTTGCAACCACTCTTCAGCATTATTATCAGTTCCCTCAGTATGTAAATTATCACTTGCAGTAGGATGTACAAATATTTTTGAGTCAGGAAATTCTGAAATTGTTTTTTTATCTTCAAGTATAGTTTGAGAAACTAATGCTCCAGAAGTTTTAACTCCTTGTTCCATAGAATTTCTTCTATTAAATTTATCTTTCATATAATTATATTCAAATTTTTGAATATTTTTATTAAATATATCATGATAAAAAAGAGTAGATCCATACATACCAAGTCTGGTATTTAAAAAGGCATTAGAATTATCATCTACTTGCCAATCTAAAATAGTTGCTAAATTAGCTTCAGCATTGTTTTGTTCTGGTGGTTGAGATCTATAAGTGTTTTTATGTTTTATTGACAAATCTCTTCTTTGTCCTAATAGACTGTCAAAAGACCTAAAATATAATCCATCTGGTGTTTCAAAAAATACATAATGTGGAGATTGTTCCTCACCACTAACAGCTTCTGATTTTATTAAATTTATTGCCTGAAAGGGTGTAAGATTGGGAATTACAAATTTTCTAATGTTTTTAGTGGGTTCTATACTTAATGGTTTTTTAGAACCTAAATAATTATCACTTTTTATTATTTTTTGGACTATTTCACTTATAGTTCCTTTAAATGATGCAGATATTTTTGTACGGAGATTTTTAAGATGTTCAAGTGTAGTCCAATTTAATACTAAAATATGTTCTCTATCTGAAGTACTAAATCTTTTTTCAACATTATAAATTATTGCATGATAATTATTAAAATTTATTGAATCTGAATGGCCTGGCGTTCTAAGTTTAAATAATAATCTTTCTTGACCTAATATTGGTAGGATTTCTGCAACTCCAGACGAATCTGCAATTAAAAGATTTCCAGAAATATATGGAGTATCAATACTTTCATATATATTTAGCTCCTGAACTTGATCTATAATATTTATTCTTGCACCTGAACTCCCGACTATAAGAACTCCATCTAAAATAAAATCCCCTGCCTTTTGAAGTCTTTCTTTTTCCATAATAAATTATATTAAATCTGAAAATTCTTCTGTAAAAAAACCAAGATAATCGTTTCTCAATAGATCAATTGATCTTTTTGTTTCATTTAATGCAATTTCATATTCATAATTTGTAATAGCTGTTGCGGTGGGGTATGTTGCATTTTCAACTTCAATTTTAACGGTAGTATCACCAGATGTTTGTGATATTTCATAATGATGAGCTTCAGTAAGCTGAGTTTCAGTATATTTACTTAGAAGATATTTTTGCATTTGTCGAGTAGATTTAACCCAATCATGATTAATATCTGATATATTATTAAGTAACATAACAACCCAATGATAATATACACTTCCATGATGTTTGTCAGCAACTATTTCAGGAGTTTCATTTTCCTTAACATCATAGGAATCTAACATAACAATTTCTTTTTTCATATTAGCTCTTACACGAACACGACTCAAGATGTTAGTACAGAGTTTTGCAGAACCATCACCAGTAGGATCATATAGTATTGTTGAAAAATTATTAAAATATGACATATTAATATCCCTCTTGTACTTCTTTCTTTGTAATAATTTTGGTTTCTTGGAAATCGAGTTTCATATCAATTTCTGTAGGTGGTGCCCCATTTCGACCCTGAATTGGTCTAAAGGTTGTATATTGATTTGGGGTATAATTTACTTCCATATTAACTAAAACACTAGTTTGTATTTTATTCATCCATGTATTTTCATCACCTCTAAACATATAAAAAAGGTCAAACTCTGAAGGCACCACATAATATCTACCAAATAGTGTATCTTGAGGTAATTCTGGTAACATATGAAATTTAAAAAGTCTAATAATTTTCTCCACCATAAATACTTCATCTACATTTTTTGGAGCAAATTTCCATGAGTATGAAAATTTACGAAAGTCAACTCCTGTAAATGTTGTTTCTAAAAAATTATTCATTGCACGATTTGAAATTTTATCAAATGCACCTAGTGCATCTCCACCTACAATTCCACTTAACATTTTTGCACCTGCCCGTTCAATCATTCTTGCGGCTTGTCCTGCAACGCCTGAAACTGCTTCTTTTGCTGCCGTCACTTCACCTACCAACGCAGCACGATCCATAAAAGAATTAATTCTCCCAGCACTCTCCCCTAACTCTCCCCCCAATTCATTACTTTTGTAAGCAGAAGCATAATTTGTTGTTAATGCTGGGGGCATATATAAAACTATAGAATCAGTTGTTCTTTGGGTTCTTTGTTGCCCTAAAGTATTAGCAGCTGTACCTTGATGTGATGGTCTATCTATAACTTTATTAGGTGTGCCTGGTTTCCAACTTTGTCCATTTACATCATAATGGCCATCTTTTGATTTTGTAGAAATTTTTGCATCACCCATTATTTGTTGTTGTTGAAGAGATCGTGATCCTAAATCTTCATCTCCTGAATCATCAAGAACGTAATTCTTTTTATCTCCAACGCCACCTTTTCTACCAAATTCTGTATTATTAGGAACATTAATGTAAAACATCATATAGTGACCTAAATCTGTTCTTGATTGGATGTCCATTGGGTATTCAAGAGTTGAATAAGACCATTTACTACCAACATCCATATGAGCAAGGGGGGCATTTGAATTATTAAGTCTAGATGGTGATACAGAAGAGGCAGCACTTTTATTTTTAGGTGCAAGTCCCATTCTTCGCATAGATTGTGCTATGAAATTTTGCATAAATATTCCTGTGAAGTATTTCTAACTATTTATATGTCTTATAAGGGTAAATTTCGTCCCACCAATCGAAAAAAATACAAGGGGGATATTAATAATATTGTATATAGATCATTGTGGGAACGCAAGTTCATGGTTTATTGTGATGATAACAATGATATTGTAGAATGGGGCTCAGAAGAACTTATAGTTCCATACATCTCACCCCTAGACCGCAAACGACATCGATATTTTCCCGACTTCTACATTAAGACAAAGAATGGTGACAAGTTTATGATAGAGATTAAACCTAAAAAATTTACCAAACCCCCCAAACCGACAAAACGTGTTACTAAGGCCTTTATGCACGAAACCAAAGAGTGGAGTAGGAACCGTGCAAAGTGGTCAGCTGCACAAGAGGTGTGTAAAAGATTTGGATGGAAGTTTTTAATAATTACAGAAGACCATCTTAACACGACTAAATACTTATATGGCAAATGAAATAGAAACAGATTTTTTAAAACAAATACGAGCGAAAAGTAAAGATGCTATGAATTGGTTTAGAAAACTTGTCAAGGAAACTCAACGTGCAGCTTTCCCTGCATCAACAGGTAGAAAAGATTTAAAAACACAAAGTGTTGATGTGAGGGGGAATCTCTCTGCAGCAGATATTGGTTCAATGTATTTCTTTAGGTATCAAGCAAAATGGGCTGACATCTTACCATATTGGGATATGTTTCCTTTAATTTTTCCATTTGCTAAAGCCACAGGTGGATTTTATGGAATTAATTTACATTATCTTGGGCCCAAACCAAGAATAGATTTAATGCGAGCACTTATTAAAGCACAAGGGGTTTCAGGAAATATGGATGAAAATTTTAGATTAAAATTAAATTATAGTATAATAACAAAATTTCCTCCAGCAGAACCATGTATAAAAAGATATTTAAATAGTTATAATAAAGGTGGATTTTTTAAAATTAGTGGTAATGATTGGGCATATGCTGTAGGACTTCCCATTCAAAAATGGGTAGTGGGGAAAAAAGATAAAGATAAAGAATCATATAAAACTTTTATAGGAGATTGGAAAGGATAATAAATGGCAATATTTAGAAACGGCGTGAAAATGGGAAAATTTGAGTCAAACTGGAAAACTGGCCTTTCTAAAGAGAGGGGTCAAGGCATTCTTAGAAAAATTGGAATTATTGATGATGGTAAGGGTAG
>DQLC01000099.1 GCA_015660425.1 Alphaproteobacteria bacterium | reverse complement strand
GACAATAGAAAAATATCCCTCTAAAATATTCTTACAAAAAAAATACATCAAAATTATTTATAATATATAACCTAAAAATAATAATTTAGTAGCTAATTAATATCAGTTCTTTTAATTTTTCCCTTTGTAATCATAGATAAATATTCATTTATTTCTTTTTTAACTACTCCTGCTAAAAAATACACTCCGACTAAGTTAGCTACTGACATTAAGAATATCATTGAGTCAGATAAATCTAAAACAGAGCCCAAACTAACAGAAGATCCAATTATGACAAAGATACAGAATATAAATTTAAAAATATTCTCGGATATATTAGAATTTCCAAACAAATAACACCATGACTTTAAACCATAATATGACCAAGCAATCATAGTTGAAAAAGCAAATAAAATTGCAGCGAGAGCAAGAATATATGGAAACCAAGGAATAGTTTTAGCAAATGCAGCAGAAGTTAAGGCTATACCTGCTAAATCTCCTCTTTCATCATACATTCCAGTGATCACAATAACTAATGCCGTAACAGTACATATAATAATAGTATCTATAAAAGGCTCAAGTATAGATACTAAACCTTCCGTTACTGGAATATCACTTTTAACTGCCGCATGTGCAATTGGAGCAGAACCCAATCCAGCCTCATTTGAAAAAGCTGCTCTTTGAAAACCAATAATTAATGCTCCTAATGCTCCGCCTGCAGCAGCAGTAGGAGAAAAAGCCTCAGAAATTATTCTTATTATTGCCTCTGGAACCCCACTAATATTTAGTAAAATAATTATTAATCCTGCAACTAAATATATTGCCGCCATTAAAGGTACTAATCTTGAAGTGACTTTAGCTATGGACTTAATACCACCAATTATTACAAAACCTAATATAACAGCAATTATTAAGCCATACAGCCATCCTTTATCAGCGAAGAAAGATGCATCACCTCCAGTTACAGAAACAAATTGTTGAAAAGACTGATTAGCTTGAAACATGTTTCCTCCGCCAAGTGCTCCACCTATACAACAAATTGAAAAAAATATTGCAAGAAACTTACCTAGAGTCGCCTTTCCTTTTTCTGCTAAACCAGCAGATAAATAATGCATAGGACCTCCAGATACAGTACCATCTGAATTTATAACCCTATATTTAACACCAAGAGTACATTCACAAAATTTTAAAGACATTCCAAGAAAACCAGCAAGTATCATCCAGAAAGTTGCTCCTGGACCTCCAACTGAAACTGCAACCGCAACTCCAGCAATATTTCCTAATCCTACTGTGCCCGATAAGGCCGTTGACAGCGCCTGAAAATGGGACACTTCGCCTTTAGAATTCGGCTTATCATATCTTCCACGAACTAAATCTAAAGCATGAGAAAACATACGTAAATTAATAAAATTAAAATAAAACGTACAAAATACAGCACCAGCAATTAACCATAAAACAATTATTTTTATATCTGCACCTGCAATGCTAAAAGAATAAAATACGATGCCTGCCAATTTATTTGATATAGGAGATAACCAAGAATTTATTATAGAATCTAGTCCATCACTTGCGAAAGAAACTTTTGATAAAAAACATAAACTTATGAAAAATAAAAACTTATATAATATTTGCATTATATTTACCTCCTAAATTAATATACTTAAACCATATGAAATTATTATCACTTAAGTAAAGTTAAAATATTAACTAATTGGAGAGATATTTAATTCTCTCCATACTTTCTTTAAAGATTCCACCAAATAATCTATCATTTTTTCATCATGAAGTGGACTAGGTGTAATTCTTAACCTTTCCTTACCTTTAGGAACTGTTGGATAATTTATAGGCTGAATATAAATAGAAAAATCGGAAAGCAATATATCGGATGCCTTTTTACAACGTGTTGGATCTCCTACTAAAATCGGAACTATATGACTTTCTGAAGGCATAACTACAATACCTGTTTGCTTTAGTTTTTCTTTAAGACTTTTTGCTCTAGCTTGATGAATATTTCTTTCTAAACTAGATTTTTTTAAATATTTTACAGACGCTAATGCTCCAGCCGCGATTGCCGGTGGCAAAGAAGTTGTAAATATAAAGCTTGAAGCAAAAGATCTAATAACATCTATAATATTTTTATTAGATGCTATATATCCTCCCATTGTACCATAAGCTTTTGCAAGAGTGCCTTCAATTATATCTAACTCATCCATTAAGCCTTCTCGCTCTGCTATTCCTCCTCCTCGTGGACCATACATTCCAACAGCATGCACTTCGTCTAGATAGGTAAGAGCATTATTTGCCTTAGATACCTCGCATAATTCTTTTATTGGAGCTATATCCCCATCCATTGAATAAACAGATTCAAAAGCTACTAGCTTTGGACGATCTGGATGAAAAGTTTTTAGAATTTTATCTAAATGTTCTGGATCATTATGATTGAATATAAATCTTTCTGCCTTACTATTTTTTATTCCTTGAATCATCGAAGCATGATTTAATTCGTCTGATAGTACTACACAATCTGGTAATATAGAAGCTATTGTACTAAGAGAAGCTTCATTAGAAATATAACCAGAAGTAAATAAGAGCGCCCCTTCTTTATTATGAAGGTCCGCTAATTCTTTTTCTAATAAGACATGATAATGAGAGGTCCCAGATATATTTCGAGTACCCCCTGAACCTGCTCCAGATGAATCAATAGCTTCATGCATAGCAGTTAAAACGTTTTTATTTTGTCCCATTCCAAGATAATCATTGGAACACCATACTGAAACCTCTTTCTCTTCAGAATTAGAATAGTGTATAGCTTTAGGAAAGTTTCCTAATGTTCTTTTTATATCATTAAAAACTCTATATCTACCTTCATTCTTGAGAGAATTTAACGCTCCATTAAAATATTTATTATAATTCATAATATTAATAGTAACATTTTTATTGTTAAAATTTATCTCAATTATGCTTATATATAATTAATTTCTAAAAAAAAGAAAGTTATTTACAATGATTTTATATGAACTTGATGCAATCAATGAACAATATTTTAGTCCTTATACATGGCGTATATTAATGTCTTTAAACCATAAAGGTTTATATAAAGACGTAAAAAGAGTACCTGTAAAATTTTCAGAAAAATCAGAAATAAATAATAAAGGATTTAATACTGTTCCTGTTTTAAATGATAATGGAACCTGGACAGGAGAATCTTTACAAATAGCAAAATATTTAGAATTAACATACCCTGACAATCCTTCTTTATTTGGAAGTTCTGAAAATATGAATCTTACAAGCATTATTAATCAAATGCTAGACCTTAAAATTTTAGGCCTTTTGGCAAGGATAATTGTTGCAGATGTTTACGATGTTTTACAGCCTGAAGATAAAGAATATTTTAGAAAAACTAGAGAAAAAATATTAAACAAAACGATAGAAGAAGTGGAATTAAAGAGCAGCAAATATATTCCTATTCTCCAAAAAGAACTGAATCCTTTTAGAAAAATAATTAAAACTAATAATTTTTTTACTGGCTCTAAACCTATGTATTGCGACTATATTTTATTTGGCTTTTTTATGTGGGCTAGAAACACTAGCAAAAAACAATTATTAGAGAAAGATGATGTTCTATGGCATTGGAGAGAAAGAATGTTAAATCTATTTGATGGTTTTGCTAAAAAATCTAATGGCTACGAAATCACGTAATACTATAACCTCCATCTACAGTAATTGTAGTTCCTGTAGTATAACTTGCTCTATCACTAGCTAAATATACTGCAGCTCCAGCTATATCTTCTGGAACCCCCCATTTTTTTATTGCTATTCTATCTGTTATTTTTTCTCTTTGCTCATCTACTTCTCTTAGTGGTTTTGTAAGTTTTGTTACTATATATCCTGGGGCAATGGCATTTACCCTAACATGATGCTCACTCCAACCATTTGCTAAACTTTTTGTCAAACCAACCAAACCAGTCTTAGAAGCAGTATAACCTGGAGACATAGGAGAACCAAAAAAAGAGAACATTGATGCAATATTTATTATATTACCATGTGTTAAAGCTAACTTAGGTAAAGCGTCGTGACTCATTCTCATCACACCCATTAAATTAGTATTAATCACATCTGCAAAATGTTCTATTCTATATTCTAATCCTCTTTTAACAATTCCGGCATTATTAACTAAAATATGTAAATCATCAATTTCAGCAAAAATATTTTCTATGGAAATATCATTTGTTACATCTAACTTGTATTTTCTTAAAGTTCCAAATCTAGTTTTTTCATTACATTTTTCTAAACTATTATCAGACTTGGCTGTAACAATTACGTCTGCACCCGCTTCTTGAAAAGCTTCTGCTATTGCATAACCTATTCCTGATGCGCCGCCAGTTATGAGTGCAGTCTTTCCTGTGAAATCTATCGTGTAAGCCATAATCTACCTCTTAATTTATTATATTAACCGGATTAAGTACTTTATTTTTTAGAAAAAAACTTTCTATATTTTTAGCAGCTAATTCTACCATACCTGTTCTCGCATTAACGCTTGCACTACCTGCATGAGGAGTCAAAACAACGTTATCCATTTTAGCTAATCTTAAATCATAATTAGGCTCAAATTCATATACATCAAGTGCACATCCTGCAATTATTTTACCTTCTAAAGCTTTTATTAAATCACTTTCTTTAACTATAGGACCTCTAGCAATATTTATTAAAAAACTATCTTTTCTCATATGATTAAGTTCCTTAATTGTTATTAAATG
>DQLC01000072.1 GCA_015660425.1 Alphaproteobacteria bacterium | reverse complement strand
CAAGCTATTTGCATGCAAACAGGAGACTTTAAGAGAGCGTATGAAGCTTTTATGGAAAAAGAGAAGCCAAAATTTGAAGGGAATTAATATTTTTTATAAGGATAATTTATGTTAGGCCCTACAGCTCATATTGATACATTTTCGCGTGAAAATTTACCGAAACAATCAAGACAACCAAATTTCTTATTAGATGAATATAATTATCCTGATTATTTAAATGCTTCTGAAGAATTAACGGACTTAATGGTAGAGAAAGGTTTTGGTGACCATACTGCATTAATAGGTAATGGTAGAAGGAGAACTTATAAAGAGTTAACAGATTGGACTAATAGATTAGCTAATGCTTTAGTTGAAAATTACGGAGTGAAACCTGGAAATAGAGTGTTGATCCGGTCATCAAATAATCCTGCTATGGTTGCATGTTGGCTAGCAGCAACTAAGGTAGGAGCAGTAGTAGTAAATACTATGCCTATGCTCCGTTCTGGAGAATTAGATAAGATAATAAATAAAGCTAAAATTTCTCATGCATTATGTGACAATAGATTATTACCAGAATTAAATAAATCTTTTAAAACAAATAAATATCTTAAATATTTAATTCCATTTGATGGTACTGCAAATCATAGTAGCGAATTAGATGAAGTAGCTTTAGAGAAATCAGTTAAATTCGAATCTATAAAAACAGGAAGAGATGATGTAGCATTATTAGGTTTTACTTCAGGTACAACAGGTGAGCCAAAAGCTACTATGCATTTTCACCGTGATCTTATGATTATTGCTGATGGATATGCAAAAGAAGTTTTGCAAGTTAATGATAAAGATATTTTTGTTGGTTCTCCTCCATTAGCATTTACTTTTGGTTTAGGTGGATTAGCGATTTTTCCCTTACGTTTTGGAGCTACGGCAACTTTATTAGAAGATGCTTCGCCTCCTAATATGATTGAAATTATTCAAAAATATAAAGCTACTGTTTGTTTTACGGCACCTACTGCATACAATGTAATGCTTTTAGCTATGGATGAAGGAATGGACCTATCTTCTTTACGTGCTGCGGTTTCTGCAGGTGAAACCTTGCCAGCGTCAGTATATAAAAATTGGCTTAAGAAAACTGGTAAACCAATGTTAGATGGAATTGGAGCAACAGAATTATTACATATATTTATATCTAATAGATTTAATGATCATAGAGAATCATGCACGGGTAAGCCAATAAAAGGTTATGAAGCAAAAATCGTAGATGAAAATATGAAAGAATTGCCTTTAGGGGAAGTAGGAAGGTTAGTGGTAAGGGGCCCAACAGGTTGCCGATACTTATCTGATAACAGACAGTCTGATTATGTTGTAGATGGTTGGAACATAACTGGAGATAGTTTTTATATGGATAATGATGGTTATTTTTACTTTGCAGCAAGAAACGATGATATGATTATATCGTCAGGCTATAATATAGCAGGACCAGAAGTTGAGGCTGCATTAATGTCTCATGAGGCAGTATTTGAATGTGCAGTAATTGGCTTTCCTGATAAAGAAAGAGGGTCTATTGTTCAAGCACATATAGTTTTAAATGACAATTATGTAGGCGATGAGTCACTACAAAAAATATTACAGGATTATGTAAAAGGTATTATAGCTCCTTTTAAGTATCCTAGATCAATTATATTTTTAGATACTTTACCAAAAACAAAAACAGGAAAAATTCAACGTTTTCGTTTACGAAACAATAATTAATTATATTTAAGGATAATTATATGGAAAATAAGATTATCCATCCAGACGGATGGAAAGCTACAAAAGGTTATGCTAATGGCATTTTATCTAATAATGGCCAATTATTTATTGGTGGTCAAATAGGCTGGACAGCAGCTCAAATTTTCGAAACACATACATTTATTGGCCAAATGGAACAAACATTAAATAATATTGTTACTATAGTAAAAGCGGCAGGAGGAGAAATTAAGAATATTGCGCGTTTAACTTGGTACATAAAAGATAAAAATGAATATTTAAATAATCAAAAACTTATTGGTGAAATTTACCAAAAAATAATAGGAAAACATTATCCGGCTATGTCTATGGTGGTTGTAAAAGATTTAATAGAAGATGAAGCTCTTTTGGAAATTGAGGCTACTGCAATAATTTCTTAATTAAAAATTCAATATTCCTCTAATGACAAATATTGCTTGGTATGACCCCCAAATAGATAATATAAAAAGTATTGCAAGTGTTAAATGCTCTAAGGCCCCATTTTTATATTTAGATCCAATATAAAATTTAGATGAGGTAATATACCAAAGCGACCCGCATAAAATAGGAAGTACTATAACGGCAGAAGTATTTGCTACTAAGGTTAAAGTTATAAAGCTCGGCATATTAGGAATACTCCATATTAATGGTGAAAATAAACACCATATGACAACTAAGCGATATATTTTTGAGTGAGAAACATTTAACGGTTTAGATTTAATTACATACTCTGATTTAATGACTCTAACAGTATCAGTGATTAAATATCCAAAACCTACTGCATTTCCAATTACAGAACTATAAAGAGCTGCAAATACACCAATAAAGAATATAGGTTCTCCATATTTTCCTATTGCTATAGTTAGCAATAGTCCTAAATCATCTAAATTATTTATACTAATATTTTTAGGAAATAAAAGTTCTGCACCAATTGTCCAAATAGATAAATTAATTACAACTAAGATTATAGTACCAAAAGCTAAATCATATAGTTGTATTTTTCTAAATTTTGGACTGTTCCAGCCTTTTTGTTGAATAAAATAAGGGTATAATAAATTTGCTATTGACCCTCCTACCGCACCTATAAGTGAAGTTATTACTAAAAGAGCACCAAAGGACCCACTTTTTGAAGGTATCTCAAACATAAATATACCTTTTGTTGCTGAAACTGGGTCAGGTCCAGTCCAAATAGCTATCCCTATTAAAGAAGAACTCAATAGAATAAGAAATATATAAAATATTATTTCTATTCTTTTTAAGATTCCTTTAAATACAATTATTGCTGCAATGGTAACCCAAAAAATAGACCACATCCACGCAGCACCAAAACCAAACAATTTTACACTAGATTCTCCAACCCCTTTAACCATGTATGATCCATAAAAATGGCCAAAAAATAGAGCAACTATTCCAATAAAAATAGGAATAGAAGTATGAAGTCTTTTAAGACCAGATATTAAGCTTTCATTATGTTGATTACATAATTGATATTTAGCTATAATTGAGACAAATATAAATCTAACAAAAAGTGCTATTGCCATGGCCCACATTAAAGTATAGCCATAATTACCACCCGCAATTGCAGAATCCACTAGATCTCCAGCTCCTAGCCAAGTTAAGGCTACAATTATTCCTGGGCCCATAGATTTTATATATTGCCAAAAATTATTAGGTGCAGAAGGAGTATTCATAGTAATTACAGTTATAATTTAGTTAGCATTATTTTTTATGAGGGTTCTTAGATGAAATCTAGCTTCTCCTATAGGATAATCTACATTAACTGAATGAATTAAACATCTGTTATCCCAAATTATAATATCACCAATTTCCCATTCATGGTCATAGCGATATTTATTTTGAGTCATATGAATATGAATTTTATCAAGAAGCAGATCACTTTTCTTTCTTTCAAATCCAACTATGCGGTCAGTTCGATTAGAATTAAAATATAATGCTTTCTTATTTGTTTCATTATGAATGCGAACTAAAGGATGAATTACATCTGGAGTGTCCTTAATTTCTTCTTTTGATCTTTTTACTGGTCTTGCTGGAGCTCTTTTAGTATCGTAACAGTGAACTGTTGATAAATTTTTAAGTAATATTTTCATTTCTGCTGAAAGATCTTCATATGCTTTTCGTGTGTTACAAAACCTTGTATGACCTCCATAAGACGGAATATTATGAGCATGCAATATAGTGGCTTTTGGAGGATTTTTTTTAAAAGAATGATCTGTGTGCCATCCACTTCTCCTATTAAGTTTTGGGTCTTTTGGTTTATCTTTATCGCTATTATAGGTGCTTTCTAAAATAGAAATTTCAGGCACGTCTATATCCCAATGATTCCTTGTTACTTCTGTAAAAGGTTTTCCAAAATAAGTAGCTAATTTATATAATTCTTTAGAATTAAGTGTTTTGCTTCTTAAGCAGAGTAAGTGGTATTTTAAAAAAGATTTATAAATTAATTCAATTTCTTCATTATTAAGAGGATTAGAATAATTTCCGTTAAAGATTTCTGCACCAAGGGCACTGCTTAACGGTGATACCTTTAATTTCATAATTTACCTCTCCAAATCATATTATCAACTTTTGGAAATTAGTAAAAATATATAAGTATTTATTTTATAATGTATGTTTTTTCGTTAACATTGTATTTAGTGTTGTATTTATAATATTTTCAATTTCAGTTTTATTTATTTTTTGCAATCTTAATGTTTGTATTAGACTGAATTGGGCTAGAATAAATTTTGCATAAAAAGTTGGATTAAGTTTTTTCGAGAACTTTCCATCTGTTTGCGCCGATTTTATATATTTTTCAAATTGTTTAAGTCTTTTAGTTTGGTATTTAT
>DQLC01000053.1 GCA_015660425.1 Alphaproteobacteria bacterium | reverse complement strand
ATACTAGCATTAACATCACCTCTAGAATCATTTTTAAAATCATATGTCTTTGTATCTTTAAGATGCCCTTCTATATCCCAAAGACCATCTTCTCTTTTAAAACCTTCGCATTGTATGCTTCTATTATGGATTTTTTCTCTTTTATAAAATGGTGATAAAGTCATTAATTTTCCTTAATATTTTTTATAAAACTAAAGTTAAAAATATTAATCATAATAAATTAAGCTTCTATATCAAATGGCTTAATATTAATTTTTGTAATTCTGGTTCTTTGCCTTTCAAGAATTTTAAAATGAAAGTTTTCTATTGTAATTGTTTCATTAATTTTAGGTAATTTTTGTGCTACGTCAATTACTAGACCAGCTATTGTTGATGCTTCATCATCTGGCAGATTCCAGTCAGTTAAGCGGTTTAAGTCTCTAATAGTCATTGTTCCATCAACGGAAACGCTCTTATCATCTAAAATTTCTGGTCCTAATGTTTGCTTATCAAATTCATCAAAAATTTCTCCTACTATTTCTTCTAGTACATCTTCTAAAGTAATTAATCCTTGTAAATCTCCATATTCATCAATGACAAAAGCCATTTGACTTGTTTCTTTTTTAAATTTATTTAATTGTTCTGATAAAGATGTGTTTTCTGATATAAATAGTGGTTTTTGCATTAAATTATTTATATTTATATTGTTATTTATGTTTTTTGCTCTTAAGAGGTCCTTAATATGTAGCGTGCCAATAATATTATCTGGGTTATCTTTCCACAAAGGTAGACGAGTAAATCTACTTTTTAATGCTAAATTAATAATATTATCTATATTCTCAAGTATATTCATGCTTTCTATATTTTTTCTATGAGTCATTATTTCACTAACTTTTATTTCATGAAGATCTAAAATACTTTCCAACATAATTCTATCGTATTTTTTTACATTTCCTTGATTATTTGCTAGTAATATTGCTCCTCTTAAGTTCTGTTTCCAATCATTATTACTTTGTTTTCTATTTGTTAATTGTAAAATAGAACTTACTAAACTTTGCACGACAATATTAATTGGAGATAAAATTCTTGTTAAAAATATTATTATAGGTGAAGTGTATATGACTAGTCTTTCAGATTCTCTTATTGCATAAGTTTTAGGTAAAACTTCTGCAAATATAAATATCAGAGTGGTCATTATAATAGTTGCATATATTATTCCCTTATCTCCAAATAAATTAATTAAAATGCTTGTAGCTAATACTGATGCAAGTATATTTACTATATTGTTACCTAGTAGTAATGTTCCAATTACCTTTTCTCTCGTTTTTAAAAGATTCTTAGCTTTTTTTATTTTTTTATTTTTATTTTCATCCCATTGATGAATTTTGGCATCAGATATTCTTGTTATTGCTGTTTCTGAAGAAGAAAAAAAAGCTGAAAGTAAAAGAAGAAAAAATATCACGATGATTTCAATTATCATTTATTTTAAAAACCGTTTCTTTATAATTTAATGTGTATCATTTAATTAATTATTTAAAACCATTATTTTTTAAAAACATATTAAGATTATTTTCATCTATTGTATCACAAATAAAAGCTTTCCCTATACCTTTTGATAATATTAGTTTTATTCTATTATTTATTGTTTTCTTATCTAATTTCATTGCATTAATTGTATCTAACGACTTTATGTTTTTTTTGAATAAATCACTTATATGTGTAGACAAATTCATTTTTTTAAAATGGATAAATATTCTAGTAAAATCATCTAAAGTACAATAGTTTAATTCGTTAGACAATTTAAATGCAAGTATGGTTCCAACTGATACGGCTTCTCCATGTGTAAAATTTTTAAAATTTGATAATCTTTCAAATGCATGACCAAACGTATGACCTAAATTTAATAAAGCTCTAAGACCTATCTCTTTTTCATCTTGCTCAACTATCTTTGATTTTGATTTACAACAAACAGCTATAGCATATTCTAATTTTTTCTTATCTTTTTCTAAAATATTTTTACCATTACTTTCCAGCCAGGAAAAAAAATTACTGTTATTTATTAACCCATATTTAACCATTTCTGCATATCCAGATAGCATTTGTTTTTTTGGAAGACTCATTAAAGTATTGATGTCTATTAATACTAATTTAGTCGGATAAAAGGCCCCTATTAAATTTTTCCCATAGGAGCTATTAATAGCCGTTTTTCCTCCAACAGAAGAATCTATTTGTGATAAAAGGGTAGTAGGAACCTGGACATAATCTATACCTCGCATATATGTTGCTGCAGCAAATCCAGACAAGTCACCTATTACTCCTCCCCCGAAGGCATAAATAACTGTATTTCTATCAATGTTATTTGAAAAAAGTTTATTGTATAGATTATTCAGACCATTTATAGATTTACTTTTTTCTCCAGAGGGCACTGATATGCTTTTAGTTTCTTTACCTAATTTGGCAATTAATAATTTAAGATAAATTGATTTAGAGAGTTTTGTATCAAAAATTATTATTTTAGGCCTTTGATAAAAATATTTTGCATGAAAATTATTGGCATTTTCCAAAATATTATTCCCAATAATAATCTGATATGAATAATTTTTTATATTTACCTTAACGGTTTTAGGCATTTTTATGTTCCATTAAATATTTTCTTAATGTTATTAAGATTTTATTTCTCATTTCAGTTTTAGAAATTTTACTAGAAACTATTGTTAAATGCGCCTTTGCATATAAGGGCTTTCTTTTTATTAACAAATTATTAATATATGTTTCAATATTCACATTTTTTAAAAGAGGCCTACGATTAATATTTTTTTTTAATCGTTTAATTATTGTTAATGGGCTAGTATTTAGCCATAATGTTAAACCAATCTTATTTAATATATTATAATTTCTTTCATACATAAAAGCTCCCCCACCAGTAGCTATTACAGCATTAGAGCCATTCTTAATATTTTTAATTTCTTTATGCTCAATATCTCTAAATTTAATTTCACCATAATCTTCAAAAATTTCATATATTCGCATATTATATTTTTTTTCAATATTTTCGTCTATATCGTAGAAATTTCTATTAAGGCTTTTAGCTAAAATTCTTCCTATAGCACTTTTTCCAACACCCATCATGCCAACGATAATTATCGGTTTATTTATAAGGGCAATATTTATATAATTAATTACTTCATCCATGTTTACTATGTTATTTTTATTTAATATTTTATTCATAGTACTTATGTCGTCCTTGCATTGAATGCCTATAAGGTTAGACTAACAAATATATTGTAGATATAAGATAAGTTATTATTTAATCTTAACAATATGAATTTTTTATAAGTTTATATTAGAATTATTATAAAGGAAAATAATTTATATGGGTAAATTTTTTAGAGCTTTTTTGTTGATATTCTTTTTAGCCATTATAAGTGGTGTTATTATTATTATGTATACAGGTGTTCCCGTAACATTTTATACAATTGAAAAGGTAATAGAAAATGACCGTTTATAGTTATAAAAATATTTTTATTAATTTATTAATTATTATTTTTGTTTTAATGAGCAACGTATTTGCTCAAGAAGATGTTCCAAATATATATGCTCCACCTCAGAATTTAGTGCCTGATGTTTTTGAAATAAAAGAAGAAATTAATGATCCTTTAAATTTAAATAATAGTGACGAGGTCACTGTTTCTGAATTGCCTAATACTAATGTGGGTTGGATAGGGTATTTATCTATTGAAGAAGGTGGACTAGGTTTAGAAATGTGGAAAGGAACCGATTCAACATTTGCAAAAACTTTGATAGATCTATTACCTGTAAATGCTCCATCACCTGCAATGCGAAATTTAGCAAAAAGATTATTGTTAAGTGATGCTTTTGAACCGAGTAAAAAAGAAGATAAAGGTCTTCAAGCAATTAGTCCGAGTGGAAAGCCTATAATAAGTCACGATCAAGATGCTACATTTCTATCTTTACGTTTTTCTAAGTTAGCAAGTCTAGGTGCAAAAGATGAATTGATAAAATTAAGTAACTTAGTCCCATCTGAGGACCTGACAGGAAATCTTGCTAAGGAAGCAATTTATGCACGTTTATTATCGGGTGAGACTGACCAAGTTTGTAACGAAGTAATAGAGCTTGCAAAAAGGACTAATGAATCATATTGGAGAAAAGCACTTATAGTTTGTCAATTAATACTAGGTAAAAGAGATTCTGCTTTATTAAGTTTAGAATTACTATTAGCAGAGCTGGATAGTGAAGATAAATTTTCTAATTTAATTTATACTTTAGTAGATGAGACTAACCAAATTGAATTTGATAAAAATAGTATATACTTTAAAATATTAATTGCTGTAATGCCTGGCCAAGAATTAGATAAACATCGACTTAACTTACAGCCCTCAGGTTTAAGTGTAGTGGCACAAAACAGTATTTTGCCTTGGAAAATAAGAATGTTAGCTGCTGAAAAGGCAGTATTAGCTGGTTCACTCTCAAGTATATATTTAGGAGAGTTAGCAACACAATTTAAGTTTGAAGAAGAAATATTTTCTAGAGCTGCGTCTGAAAGCAAATCTATGGAGGGCTTTAAGGCAAGGGCGTTATTATTACAAGCAGCAGCTTTAAATACTTCTTTTATAGAAAGAGCAAGATTTTTAAGACTTTTGTTAGATCGAGCTGATAACGATGAAATCTTTCAAGCTTATGCTGCTGTTATTATGCCAATTTTAATAACCATTAAGCCAAGATCAGATCTTATTTGGTTTGCAACTTTTGCAGCTAGAGCATCTATTGCTGGGGGTAATTATATATTGGCATCAGAATGGTTATTAGTTCTAGGTCAAACATTGGATTTAGATTACGAAGCTTCTGGAAGTTTATTAAGGCTTCTTCCTTTAATAGCTATAGCTGGACAACCTTTGCCAAAACCATTCAGCGCGGAACAAGCGACAGATGTATGGTCTGGTTTATTAGATAATTTTAGTAGAGAAGATAAAGAAAAAAGAGCTAGTAGATTATTGGTCTTATTAAGTTCAATGGGGATAGAACCTAAGGAAGGAGCATGGAAAGATATAATAAGTTCTAGCAATATATTTGAAATAGAAAATATTCCTGCTACTGCTTTAAGATATCAATTACGTGATGCAGCAAAAAATAAACGAATTGCTGAAGTGGTTGCAATCAGTTTAGTTATGTTAGGGTCTGAGGGGCCTAGTAAATCAGGTTTAGTTGCGCTTAATGCAGTGGTTAGGGCTCTAAGAAATATAGGTTTAGAAGCGGATGCAAGATCTATAGCTATTGAAGCCGCAATTTCTTATGTAAATTAATTTAATGAGTGCAGATGATAATATTTTATTATTATTTGATGAAATGCTATTATCTGAGAAGCAATCTTCTAATAATACACGAAGAGCATATAAGACTGATATAAATGCATATATGAATTTTATTCATATTAAATATGATTTGTCTATATTAGATGTGGAAAGTAAAAATATTTCTAATTGGTTTATATCACTCTCAAATGACTCAATATCGAGAAATAGTTATCTTAGAAAAGTTTCCTCCATAAAAGAATTTTATAAGTTTTTGTATTCAGATGGACTAATCAAATTTAACCCAGCAAAAGAAATAGAATCGCCTAAAAAGCTTAATAGTATTCCTAAAGTATTAACTACTAATCAAATACAGGAAATTATTGAGACTATAAGTCCAGTAAATAACCCAAACGCCATAAGATTATTGGCATTGATAGAAATAATGTACTCAACAGGCATGAGGGTAGAGGAGTTAGTAAGCCTTTCTTTAAATTCTATAAATTATGAAAACCAATCTATTTTTGTTAAAGGAAAGGGGGGGCGTGAAAGGATTGTTCCATTTGGGAAACATGCTTTAATTGCTATTAAAAATTATATAAATATAAGAAAATGCTTTATAAAAAATCAAAGTAGTTCTTCCTTTATGTTTCCATCTGTAGGAAAAAATGGTTATTTAACATCTAGACGATTTTCACAGTTACTTAAAGAAGTTTCCGTAAAAGCAGGTTTAGCACATTTATCTATTTCTCCACATATTTTAAGACATAGTTTTGCAACACATATGTTAACGGGAGGAGCGGATTTAAGGGTTTTACAAGAAATTCTGGGACATGCCGATATTTCTACGGTACAAATTTATACTCATATTGTAGATGATAGAAAAAAAATAGCATTAAGTTTTCATCCTTTGGAGAATAATAAAAATTTATAAATTTTTGTTATTTAATAATAGGATTGACTGGTATAAGTATTATATTTTATAAAGTGTTAATTATAGTTAAAGGAATACATTTATGCATTTTTTGGATTTTGAGCAGCCTATAATTGAACTTGAAGCTAAAATTAGAGATTTGTCTCTTTTAGATGGAGCAACTAAGGAAATATTTTCCTTAAAAAGAGACGTAAATAGTTTTCTTGAAAAAGCTTATAGCAAGTTGTCGCCATGGCAAATTGTTCAGGTTGCAAGGCATCCTGATAGGCCTCACTCTAGTAATTATATAAATGCTTTGATAAAAGATTTTCAAGTTTTATCTGGTGACAGAAGTTTTGGAGAAGATAAAGCTGTGATTTCTGGCATTGGTTCTTTTAATGGTCAGTCTGTAATGGTTATAGGTCAGGAGAAAGGTTCTGATACGGATTCGCGATTAAAACATAATTTTGGCATGGCTAAACCTGAGGGATATAGAAAAGTTTCGCGTTTAATGAAACTAGCTGATAAATTTAATTTGCCAGTAATAACTTTTGTAGATACTGCTGGAGCTTACCCTGGAGTAGGGGCTGAAGAAAGAGGGCAAGCGGAAGCAATTGCTTCATGTATAGAAATTTCTTTAGACATTAAGGTTCCTTTTATAAGTGTTATTATTGGAGAAGGTGGTTCAGGTGGTGCTATTGCTTTAGCTTCAGCTAATAAAGTTTTAATGCTACAAAATGCTATATATTCAGTTATATCTCCGGAAGGGTGTGCTTCTATATTGTGGAGAGATAATAATAAAGCGGAATTAGCTGCAGATTCATTGGGTATAACGGCAAATTTTCTTAAAGAAAAAGGTATAATTGATGATGTAATTAATGAACCTATTGGAGGGGCCCATAGAGACCATAATTTATCTATCAAGAATGTAGAAGCCTCATTAAAGAATACTTTAAATGAAATAAAAAATTATTCTAAAGAACAATTAATAAATGATAGACAGGAAAGATTTTTAAAATATGGTCGTTTATCAAAATGATCTATCTGATTTATTGAGCTAATTAATTGATTCCTTTATTACTAGTTGTTGTTATTGATTTAATAGGTTTTGGAATTATTATACCTCTTTTACCTTTTTATGCAGAAACTTTTGGAGCATCTCCTCAAAAAGTAACGATGTTAATGGTTGTCTTTTCTTTATCACAATTTATTGCGGCGCCTATTTGGGGAGGCTTAAGTGACAGATACGGAAGAAGGCTGATTATATGGATTACTTTAGCTGGATCTATAATAGCATATATATTTTTGGCTTATGCTGTTACTTTATACGGCTTATTTTTTGCAAGAGCTTTTGCTGGGTTTATGGCAGGAAATATTTCTACAGCTCAGGCATATTTAACAGATATCACTACTAAAGAAAACAGAGCTAAAGCCATGGGCTTATTTGGTGCAGCTTTTGGAATAGGTTTTATTTTAGGTCCTGCTTTAGGAGGAATATTAGCTGGTTCTGATCCTAAAAGCCCTAATGTATTTTTACCACCAATCTCGGCAGCAATTCTATCTTTTATAGCTTTATTGCTTGCATTATTTTTACTTAAAGATACTAGGTCCTTAATAAAACCAAATAGAAAACAACGAATAGCTAGTTTATTAGAGGCTTTAAGAGTTCCTAATTTAAGCCAATTAATTTTATTATCTTTTATTGTAACTGTAGTTTTTGCTTCTATGGAATCAACATTTTCTTTGTGGTCAGAAAGAACTTATAATTGGGGGCCTAAACAGAATGGTTATATTTTTGCTTTTGCCGGTGTATGCGGTGTTATAGTTCAAGGTTTTTTAATATCAAAATTAGTTAAACATTTTGGTGAATCATTATTATGTCGTGCTGGAATGTTATTAATTTCTTTAGGAATGATAAGTGTTGCTCTTTCATATATGCAATACCATGCTTATTTGTCTATGGCATTAATTGCGTTTGGTTTAGGTTTATTCATGCCTACAATTTCCACCTTGATAGTTAATATTGTTTCTGAACAAAGAAGAGGATGGGTTTTAGGTGTAAGTCAATCTGCTTCTTCTCTTGCAAGAATTATTGGACCTGCTACTGCTGGAATATTTTTTGAATTCATTGGTAAAAATAGCCCATACATAATTGGTGGTTTATCGTTATTATTAATATTAATAATGTTTAGAAGCTCAATGAAACAAGCGACTAAATAAAATTATTATATCAAATTATTTTTAATTAAATTATGTACCGCAACTTTTTCTGGTTTAGCTACATTATTTTTAATTAAAATTTCTTCAGGTAATAAGTAGTCAATTGTTAATTTTTCATTAGATGAAATTAAAGGAGTACCTGAAGCTTTTACAAAATAATACACAGGAGTATATAACTTATTGTTCCATGGAGACAAAAGTGTACCTGGAGAATGAAGAAGCAACTTTATATCTCCATTTAAGCTTAATTCTTCATAAAGCTCTCTCTTTAATGCATCCTCAGGTTTTTCATCTTTTTCTACACCGCCTCCAGGAAATTTAGTTGCGTGATAACCATTAATTACTTCATTAGTTACTAATATCTTGTTTTGAAAAACAATTAAACCGTAGGATCTTATATTTTCATTCATAATATTTTAATTATTTATCACATCTTTAATTTCATCAAGTATTTTAGAATCATCAATTGTAGCAGGTATTTTAAAAGACTTATTTTCAAAAATTGCAGCTATAGTGCTTCGTAATATTTTGCCTGATCTAGTTTTAGGAAGTCTTTTCACAATAATTGCTTTACGAAAAGAGGCAACAGGTCCTATTTCATTTCTGACCATATTAATTGTTTCATTAATTATTGTTTCATTAGAAGTTATTGTTCCAGAATTTATAACAATAAAACCAATAGGAATTTGACCTTTTAGTTCGTCTTCAACGCCAACTACTGCACACTCTGCAATATCATTATGTTTTGACAAAACTTCTTCCATTGCACCAGTAGAAAGCCTATGGCCTGCACAATTAATTATATCATCTGTACGTGCCATAACCCATATATAGCCATCTTTATCAATGTACCCTGCATCAGCACTAGAATAATAGCCTGGGAATTCATTTAAGTAAGAAGTTTTATATCTTTCTTTGTCTTGCCATAGCGTAGAACTACAACTTGGAGGAAGAGGTAACTTTATAGCTAGAGAACCAATTTCACCATTAGGTTTTATTTGTCCATTATCATCCAAACATACTACCTCAAATCCGGGAGATGGTTTACCGGTTGAACCAGCTTTAACTTTAAATAGACCTAATCCAGCAAAATTGGCAGCAATAGCCCAACCTGTTTCGGTTTGCCACCAATGATCTATCACAGGAACTTTTAAATGTTTTTCTGTCCATTTTATGGTTGTGGGGTCAGCTCGTTCACCAGCAAGAAATTGCATTCTAAAATTTTTTAAGTTATATTTTTTTATTTCTTCACCATTTGGATCCTCTCTTTTAATAGCCCTTAATGCTGTAGGTGCAGTAAACATTACCGATACATTATGTTCGCTAATTACTCTCCAAAATGCCCCTGCATCGGGAGTACCCGTAGGCTTGCCTTCATATAGTACAGAAGTGCAGCCATTTAAAAGAGGGGCATAAACAATATATGAATGCCCAACTACCCATCCAATATCTGAAGCTGCCCAAAAAACCTCTCCTGGTTTGATTCCATATACCATTTCCATGCTTGCTTTTAAGGCCACTGCATGTCCTCCATTTTCTCTGACCATACCTTTGGGATCACCTGTGGTTCCTGAGGTATAAAGAATATAGAGAGGATCAGTAGATTTTACTGCTACTGCCTCTACCGAATTAGAACTATCAATTAAATCTTGGAGATTAAAATCTCTACCTTTTATTAGCTTTGCTTCACTAAGAGATCTTTGATAAATAAAACATATGTTTACTTTATATTTAGCTAGTTCAATAGCTTTATCAAGCATAGGTTTATACTCAATAATTTTTCCTGGTTCTATGCCACACGAGCCAGCAATTATAATTTTAGGCTTAGAATCATTAATCCTAGTAGCTAATTCATTTGGTGCAAAACCTCCAAATACGACTACATGTACCGCTCCTATTCTTGCACATGCAAGCATAGATGCAACAGCTTCCGGTATCATAGGCATATAGATTAGAACTCTATCCCCCTTATTGACACCATATTTTTTTAATGCACCTGCAATTTTTGTAGTTTTGTCTAGTAACTCATTATAAGTATAAGATTTTTTTGAATTAGTTACTGGACTATCATATATAAGTGCATTTTTATCACCATTTCCATTTTCAATATGAATATCTAAGCAATTATAGCAGGTATT
>DQLC01000070.1 GCA_015660425.1 Alphaproteobacteria bacterium | reverse complement strand
TTAAGAAGAACTTCAAAAAATTATAATAATATATCTGATATTATTATTAAAACAACCTTAGATCCTAAGGTTCAGTCAGAAGTAGAAAAAGCTGTTTCATTAATATTAAAAAAAAGAACTGACTTAGAAGCTGCAGTAATAGTATTGGATATAAATGGAGCAGTAACAGGAATGTTAGGAGGCAGATCTTTTTATAAAAGTCAATTTAATCGTGCTACTCAATCTCTAAGACAACCTGGTTCAGTTTTTAAATTATTTACTTATTTGGCAGCGTTAGAACTAGGCATGGGTGCTTATGATAATATTGAAGATATGCCTTTAGATCTAGATGGATGGAGCCCAAATAATTATAATAAGAAGTACAAAGGTCTTATTAGCCTTAAAGAAGCTTTTTCAATTTCTTCTAATGTTGCAGCAATTAGGCTACAAGAAATATCTGGAAGAGATAATGTAATTAAATGGGCAAAAAAACTTGGTGTTTCATCACATTTAAAACCTGAAAGGTCCTTATCTCTAGGCACACAAAGTATTTCACTTATAGAGATGACGAATGCCTATGCAGCAATTGCTTCAGGAGGTATTACGCCTTTTATCCATGGAGTAGAAACTATAAGTGATAGGAAAGGTAATATAATATATAAAAGGGAAAGCTCTGAAAGAGATTCAGCCATTAATAAAAAAATATTAAAAGAAATAAGAATCTTGCTTAAAAGTTCTATGGATAATGGTACCTCAGCTAATGCAAAAATTTCTTTTTTAAATAATAATAATCTATTATATGGAGGTAAAACAGGAACGACTCAGAATTCTAAAGATGCCTGGTTTATAGGTTATGTAAATAATTTTATTATTGGTGTATGGGTAGGTAAAGACGATAATACAAAAGTTGAGGGATTATCCGGAGGCAATCAGCCTGCAAAAATATATAGAGAAATTATAAAAAATTTGTTAATTTTATAAAGTAAATAGAAAGTTTTATTATGAAAAATAATTTTCCTCCTTTTCATTTGGCATTTCCTGTCAAAAATTTATTAGAGACTAAATTTTTTTATACTAAATTTCTAGGATGCAGTGTGGGAAGATCAAGCCCAGAATGGGTAGATTTTAATTTTCATGGACACCAAATTACTGCACACTTATCACCTGATTCATGTGATACAGTTAATAATAAGGTTGACGGTAAAAATGTGCCGGTAAGACACTTTGGATTAATAATGGATTGGGATGATTGGCATTTAATAAAAGATAAACTTATACAGAATAAAGCACGCTTTATCATTGATCCATATATTCGTTTTAAGAATAAACCAGGGGAACAAGCCACTTTATTTATAGTTGATCCATCATTTAACGGTATAGAATTGAAAGCATTTAAGGAAAAAAAAATGATTTTTGCAACTTAATTTTTACTTCTTTATATAAATTGGTGTATTTATTAAGACGTATTTATTAAGATCATTTATATCTTTATTTGAGAGGGCTATACAACCATTTGTCCAATCTTTTTTATGGGTAGTATTTTTAATATTAGGTTCTCCATGTATCATTATATAGTTGCCGGCGTCTTTATTAAAAACACGAGCATTTCTTTTATCCCATTTATTTGGATAAGAAATTTGTAATGAAAGATGAAAGTCACTATTAGTAGATTTTTTACTAACATAATACAATCCTTCTGGAGTTTTACCGTCACCTCTAAAATGTTTATGTCCAATAGGGTCAAAACCTAAATCAATAGAGTATTTCTTTATTACGGATCCATGCTCCATAAGTTTTAATATTCTCATAGATTTTTCTACTATAATCATATCAACTGAGCCATTGGCGACCGCAACAGATAAAAAAATATATAAGTATAATAAGTAACAAATTTTTATCATATTTTTATCTATCCAGGCCAGTTTTTAATTCTTCAATTATACCTCTTGCTGCATTTTCTGCGTTAAGACTGTTAGCAATTTTACTGTGTTTAATAATAGGAGAAATATTTTCAATGTATTTAGAAGGACTTGCAAATTGTTGCCATTGTATAGAATCTAAGCTTGAACATTTAGGGCATATTAAGTTCCACTGATCTGGTATATATGAGCAGGATGTACATCCCCACGAAAAATCTAAAATAGCATTTTGCGCTTTTTCATACCAAAAATTAAATTTATTATTATCTCCATGTTCTTTTTTTTCTAAATCAGCCATCATAAGATAAATAGTTTTTGTCCAATCTTTTTCAGGAATAATATTAAGCGCTTGTCGTGCTATTGGCCATGCCTCTAATAGTAATGCAACTTTTGCTAATGTGTAATTATTATTAAATGAATCATTACTTAGTTTGGTTAAACTTTTTACAATACTTAATAATTTTTGTTTAGGTTTGTTATCAAATATACTTATTAAAAAATTAGCAATTTCAGGATGAGAATGTTTTTTCCAAGAATTTTTTATATAGTCTAATCCTAACTTTTCATCTTTTTTATATAATAATTCTGCTTTTAAAACTATTGCCGGTACAAATGAAGGATCAAATTTTAAAGAAGTATTTATATCTTTAAATTCTATATCACTATTCTCAGTATTATGTTCTTCCATTGCTTTATATAAAAATATTCTACTTTTAATAAGCTTCAATGAAGTGGTATTAGCATTTGTATATTTATTAATATTTTTAATACTAATATTAACCTCTTCCCAGTTTTTTTCTAAAATATTTAATTGCAAAGCAGTATAAAAAAACCATTTAGGAGTGTTTTTAGATTTTGGACTCATACTAATAATTTTGAGTGCATCTTTTATTTCTCTATTTTTAATGTGTGTAGTAGTAAGTTTTTTTACACTAACTAATAGAGTTTCAGGGTGTTCTAACATATTATTTAAGTGTTCTAGATATTTGCTATCATTCCCATAATAATTATTTATTTCTGAATCTAATAATAGCTTTAAAGGAGTATTATTTAAAAATTTTGCTTGTTTTGAATAACTTTCAGCTAATTCAACCTCGCCCATGTATTTTGCAGAAAAAGCTTTGATAATTGCAGTATCTGCCTTTGATTTTTTATTTTTTTTGTATCTATTCTGAACAGACTGAGGAATAGAGATTATTTTTTTTATAAAAAAATAACATACTATTACAAGAAAAAATAAAAATAATGTCAAAGCTATTATAATGGGAACCGAAGTTTCTAGGATCCATCCTTGCCATTCTATAGCAATATTACCAGGGTCTTTTTTAAGCCAAATTGTTATAAAACCCGTTAAGGTAAGTATAATAAAGAGAAATAATATTCTTATCATATCATTACCCTCTTAAAATAAGCCATTTAATAATATTATCTAATGACTCATATAAAATTTTAAGGTTATGAACATCTTTCAACCAATGATTTAATTCGATATTATTATTTACAGATTTAAATTCATTTAAGATATAGTCATAATTATAAATAGCTAGATTATTAATTATATTTGTATGGATATTATTTTTATCCACAAATACACTATTATCGATTTTTCTTATTCTAATTAGTTTTTTAAAATATTTTAAAATATTAATCTTGCTGTTATTATCAGGTATATAATTTTCGTTTTTGTTTATATTAATTAGTATAGATGAAATTTTTTCTCCTACTTCCTTGTGACTTTTTAAATTTATTTTACTTAAGTTATTTATATTTTTCAGAGATAAATTAATATTTTCAGTAGTATCTATTTTGCTAAAATAATTATTAATTAAATCTATATTATTTAAATTTGGATTAGAAAATTTAATATTATCTTTTATTATCATAAGATGCATTAAAATTTTAGCAGAATTATTTTGCTGATACGTATTGGTTTTATAGTTATTATTTGATAACTCAAATATATTAACTTCTAAATTTTTTATTTTATTATTATTAGTTGTAGTAGTGATATTAAGTTCTTTAATTTCTAAAGAATGTTTCTTAAGTAGGGCCTTTTGTTCATTTATGACATTATTCAATGAATATAATTTTGAGTCATAATCTTTTATGGAAATTGATGAAATCAGATTTTCAAGTTTTGCTATTTTCTGATTTAGAATTTTACTATTATTTTGATAGTATAAGAATTGTAATATTAAAACTATAAAAGTCACTAAAGCTAAATATAGAACTATTCTACTTTTTTTCTGAGGAAACCCTTTCCTATTATTATCAGAATTAGAAATTATTTCTGTTTTGTTAATCATTGAGGCCATGTTATTTGGAAAAATATCTTTGGGTAAGGTTATGTTTTTATTGTCTGCTAATTCCTTAATGTATAATATATATCTATGTGGTATTCCATTGTTTTTCCATTTATATATAGAATCTATGTTTATATTTACCTTTTTAGATAAAAGATAATTATATATACCTTTTGCACCTCCGAGAGATTTTATAAAGGATGAAGTGCTCTTAATATAAGAAGTGGAAATATTAGTTTTCTTTTCTTCCATGCAACTCTCAATATAATTTTCTAAAGTATATTACTCTTAATAATATTATTGGCAAAGCTTTTTAATTCAATATTGTTAATAACCTGAATTTTTTTCCAATTATAGATTTCCAATATTTTTTTAGTTTTTAGGCCTAAGCAGGTTATGTGTATATTTTTTGTATCATAATTTTTTATCAAATTTAAAAATATTTTTGCTGTCTCTGGAGAGTAAATAACTACATTAGAAATACTATGATTCTTAAATAATTCTGAACAATTAGAGGATAGTTTTTTGCTTGGATTTTTTTTATAAAGTATAATTCGTTCAGCATTAATATTTGCGCTTTCAAAGGCTGGAATGGGGTCGTAAGCTAAAATTTTTGCTCCTGCTATTAATATTTTTTTATTATTAGGTTTAACATTTTTAATAACTTCGTTAGCCAAGGTTTGTCCTGATTTGGCTTTGGTTCTTATACAATTAAAACCAGTTTTTAAAGCATAGTTTTCTGTAATTTTTCCTACGCAATAGGTTTTGATAATTTTAATTTTCTCTCTAGCAAGTATTTTCACAGTGTTTACGCTAGTAAGTAAAAGAGCTTGATATTCTTTAGGATCAATAGATTTATATTTTATAGGGTCAATTTCAAAAATTGGTTCAATAATAACATTAAGACCATTATTAATTAATAGTTCTTTTAGTGGCTTTGCTCTTTCTTCTTCTCTTAGTATTAATATGTAAGATTTTAAATTACTAGAAATCATAATTTAAGTATTTTAAGCCCTCCTTTTTTAATCAAGCTATAGCCTATAGATTCACCAATATCTTCAGATTTCCCCAGGTTACCGGTTTTAGATGCTTCTATCATACTTGACCCATTTGTTGAAAATACTTTAGCTGAAATTGTAATGTCTTTATTATTAATACGTGAAGTTACTGCTATAGAAGAATGACAGTCTCCATTTATAACTTTTAGTACAGCTCTTTCACCTATAGCTTGATACTCAGTTATTAGATTTTTATGATGATCCAGTTTATTTTTAATTATTTTATTTTTTTTTAAATATGTGATTCCTATTATTCCTTGAGATGCAGACGGCATACATTCTGCATAATTTAGAACTGAGTAACTTATATTAATTTTTAGTCGAGAAATTCCTGCTAATGCTAATATTGTAGCTGATATTTGATTTTTTTTAATTTTATTTAGTCTTGTTAATATATTTCCTCTGATAGGTATAATGGTAATATCAGGTCTTATCCTTTTTATTTGAGAATGCCTTCTTGGGCTAGAGGTGCCTAATAAAGTATTTTTAGGCAATGACATTAGGTCTTTAGCATTTGTATTGGATATTAATATATCTTCTGGCTGACCTCTTGGTAGGATATAGACTAAATCAAATTCTTTAGGTATAATTGTAGGTACATCTTTTAAGGAATGTACGGCTAAATCGATATTACCGTTTATTAATTCCTGATCTAGTTCTTTGGTAAAAAGGCCTTTTCCTCCAATAGAGGCTAAAGGCTGATTATTTATTTTATCGCCTGTTGTCTTAATTTTTATAATTTTTCCTTCTGTTAATTTATTATTAACTTGTTTGGCTTGCCATAATGCAAGAGGGCTTCCTCTGGTTCCAATTCTTATTATATTATTAGATTTATTTACCATTAATTATATTTACTACATTTTAAGCTGTTAAAAAAGATTAATAGTAATATATAGTAAAATTATGATTGTATTAGGAATTGAAACTAGTTGTGATGAAACTGCCGCGGCAATTGTAAATTCAGACCGCAAAATATTATCAGAGTCTATTTATTCACAAATTAAGACTCATGAAGAATATTTAGGCGTAGTTCCTGAATTAGCAGCCAGAAGTCATATTGATCATTGTGATAAAGTAATTAAAGATGTAATAAATAAAGCTAATTTATCTATCAAGCAAATAGATGCAATTGCTGCCACAGCAGGTCCGGGTTTATTAGGTGGATTATTAGTGGGTTTGACAACTGCAAAATCTATGTCCTTAGCATCTAACAAACCTTTTATAGCTATTAATCATTTAGATGGGCATGCTCTTACGCCAAGACTTGCTTATAAATTAGAATTTCCATATTTATTATTATTAATTTCTGGCGGACATAGCATGTTTTTATCAGTAGAAGGACCTGGTCAATATAAATTATTGGGACAATCTATAGATGACGCTTTAGGTGAAGCATTTGATAAAACAGGACGTTTACTAGGTTTAGGCTATCCAGGTGGACCAGAAATAGAAAAGATAGCAGTAAATGGAGATCATCTTAGGTTTACTTTTCCTCAACCTTTAAAAGGTAGAAATAACTGTGACTTTTCTTTTTCTGGTTTAAAAACAGCAGTTCGGCAAATGGCCGAAAAATTATCTCCATTAACCTACAAAGATAAAGAAGATATAGCTGCATCGTTTCAATACACAATATGTAAAATAATAGAAGAACGTCTTAAAAATGCTATAAAAACCTATCTTGCATATCATCCAAATGCTAGAATTTTAGCAACTGCTGGAGGTGTTGCCTCTAATACTATGATAAGAAAAACTTTACAGAATATTGCACATCAAAATGATTTTAATATACTTATTCCTGCACCTAGATTGTGCACAGATAATGGAGCAATGATAGCATGGGCAGGAATTGAACATCGATTATTAGGCCATGAAAGTAATTATTTATTTGATGTCAGGGCAAGATGGCCTCTAGGAGAAAACAGCTATGAGTTTTGAGTTTGCTGTTATAGGAGCAGGTGCATGGGGTACAGCAATTGCTAATGTACTATCTAGATTAGATAAAGGAAGAGTTATTATTTGGGCAAAAGAAAAGGAGGTTGTGGATCAAATTAACCAAGAGAACAAAAATGATATGTTTTTAAAGGGTGTAAATTTAGAAAAAAATATTTATGCCACAGAAAATTTATTCGACGCTTTAGGATCTTATATATTTTATGTTACACCCGCACAAAGTTTTAGAAATATTATTTGCCAACAAAAAAATTATATAAATAAAAACAATCAAATTATTATTTGTGCTAAGGGCATAGAAATCTCTAGTGGATATTTATTAAGTGAAATTCTTAATAATGAATTACCATACATTAATTATAGTATCCTTTCGGGCCCATCTTTTGCCCATGAAGTTGGAAATAATAAGCCTGCAGCTTTAGTTCTGGCATCTAATAGAATAAAAAATGCAATAAAGTTAAGTAATATAATATCATCTAAAAATTTTAGATTATATCCTAGTAATGATGTAGTGGGTGTTCAATTGGGTGGAGCTATTAAAAATGTATATGCTATAAGCTCTGGGATTGTAAAAGGATTAAGTTATGGAGAGAATGCAGGTGCAGCTTTATTAACTCGAGCTATATCAGAAATGGTGAGAATTAGTATTTCTTTAGGTGGAAAAAAAGAATCAATTTTTGGTTTGTCTGGAGTAGGAGATATTTTGCTTACTTGTACCAGTGAATTATCTAGAAATTTTACTTTAGGTAAGGCAATAGGCCAAGGCTTAGAATTAAAAAATATTATTAGCAATAAAAATACTATTGCAGAAGGATACTTTACTACTAAAGCTATTTATAATTTAGTAAAATCTAAAAATATAGATGCACCCATTTTAAATTCTATTTATAATATATTGTATAACAATGCTAACCCTAATGATGAGGCAGAATCTTTACTTAATAGGCCATTAAAAAATAAAGAGTTTTATTAGTCTCTTAGTAGTTCATTAATAGAAGTTTTTGAACGTGTTTTTGCATCTACTCTTTTAACAATTACTGCACAATATAAAGATAGGTTATTTTCATCATTATAAGAACTGGTTTTCATTGAGCCAGGGACAACTACTGAATAGGCTGGTACTTTCCCATAAAATATTTTACCAGTCTTGCGATCAATAATTTTTGTAGATGCACCGATATATACACCCATAGATATTACGGCACCTTCTTCTACTATAACACCTTCTGCAATTTCTGACCTTGCTCCAATAAAGCAGTTATCTTCAATAATAACCGGAGTCGCTTGCAATGGTTCTAAAACACCACCTAGTCCTACCCCGCCAGATATATGACAATTATTTCCTACCTGTGCACATGAGCCTACAGTTGACCAAGTATCTATCATAGTACCTGAACCTATTCTTGCACCTAAATTAACAAATGATGGCATTAATATAGCTTCAGGAGATATATACGCACTATATCTAACAATGGAACCAGGAACAGTTCTAAAATTATTCCTTTGAAAATCCTTGGAATCCCATTTTGAAAATTTAGAAGGCACTTTATCCCACCAATTTCCATTACCTGGACCACCACTAATTATATCCATAGGCCATAATCTAAATGATAATAGTACAGCTTTTTTAAGCCATTCATTGACTTTCCATTTGTCTCCGATTTTTTCACTAACTCTAACTTCTCCTGAATCCAGCAAACCTAAACATTCTTCTATAACATTTCTTTCAATACCATCAATAGAAGAAGATATGCTTTCTTTTTTATTCCATATTTCTTCTATTGTATTTTTTAAGTCTTCTAAATTTGTATTAGTAGAATTTGTCATTTTATAAATTTTCTTTCTAGTTTAAATATTCTTTATATAATTAAATTATTTAGTGGTTGATGTCTAAATATATTTCTCCTAGCGTTGCTGGAAGGTCATATGATATGTGATCAATAAATTTATTATTAATATTTTCTTCTTTAATAACTTGTATATTTTTATCAGGATGAGATGCGTTTTTTATTAATACAGTTTGAAAGCCTATCTTTTTTGCATTAATTAAATTTTTTGAAATATCTTCAAAAATAATCGCTTCTTTAGGGTTTATATTATACTTTTTTATAAAAATATCTAAAGATTCTTTAGAAGGTTTAGGAGTATAATTTGCATTCTCAATATCAAATATTTTATTTATATATTTATTGATTTCTAATCTTTTCATGACCTTTATTGCATGGCTTTTTGAGCCGTTAGTATAAACATATAGTTCTCCAGGAAGCTTTTTTAAGGCTTTTTTTAGTCTAATATCTACTTTTAAAGAGCTTGTATCAATTTTATGAACATAGTCTAAAAACTCTTTAGGCATAACGTTATGATTTTTCATAAGTCCAGAAAGGGTGGTTCCATATTCTATATAATATTTTTTTTGGATTTTATAAGCTTCATCAGGTTCTATTTTTAATTTTTTTATAATAAATTTTTTCATTCTTACATCTATTTTATTAAAAAGATTTGAAGATGCTGGATATAAAGTATTATCAAGATCAAATACCCAATGCTTTATTTTTGTTAAATCTAAATTATTTTCCAAAATTATTTTCAATCATGGTTCCTGAACCACTTTTAGTGAATATTTCACGAAGTATAGCATGAGGAGATCTTCCATCTATAATTACTGCTGCTTTAACACCGGATTCTACAGTTTCTAAACATGTTTTAATTTTAGGTATCATTCCACCAGTAATTATTTTTTCATTTATCATGGATTCTGCTTTTAATACTGAAATATTAGAAATTAATTTTTTTTCGTGGTCTAAAACACCTTCTACATCGGTCAGTAGCAATATTCTTTCAGCTTTTAAAGAACTAGCTATTGCCCCTGCAGCTGTGTCAGCATTTATATTATAAGTTTCGCCATTTATACCAAAGCCTACTGGTGCAATAATAGGGATCATTAAATTATTAGAAACAAGATTTATAATTGATGGGTCAATTTTTATAGGTTTCCCTACAAAACCTATGTCTAAAAATTTTTCAATATTAGAGGTAGGGTCTTTAAATTTATCGCTAAGTTTATCTGCTAATATGATTTTAGCATCTTTTCCTGATAGGCCAATGGCAAGGCCACCAGCGGTATGAATTTTATTGACAATATCTTTATTTATAGAACCAGACAAAACCATTTCTACTATTTTAACTGTTTCTTCATTGGTAATTCTTAAACCATCTACGAAGGATGATTCTATTTTAAGTTTATCTAGCATAGACCCTATCTGAGGCCCCCCACCATGTATTATAACAGGTTTTATACCTAGTTTTTGTAAAATGGTAATATCTTCTGCAAAAGTGTGGGCGAGTTTTTTATCTCCCATGGCATGTCCGCCATACTTTATTACAACTATTTTGTCTTGAAATATTTCTACATATTTTTCTATATCGTCTTCAGCTGTACTTAAAATTTTAGAAATATTTTTTATAATATCTGTTTTATTCATATTTACCCTTTCTCAGAATTATTACTAATATTTGAAATTAAATTAAGACATTCATGAATTTTATCAATACCTATATTTTTATGTGCACTAGTTCCTATAATTTCTGGAAATGCGGCAGCATATTTTTCTATTTGGACCAAAGTGTCTATGTATAAATTCGTTAAAGCATTTTTAGATATTTTATCTATTTTAGTAAGAATGCATTGAAAATTAACTGCAACTACATTTAATAAATACATTAATTCATGGTCTGCATTTTTAACCCCTCTTCTAGCATCAATTAGTATAAATACTCTTGAAAGATTACTTCTGTTTTTGAAATAATCTTCCATTAGTCTAGTCCATGCATATATTTTTGATTTTGAAACTTTAGCATAGCCATATCCAGGTAAATCAGATAAAAATAATTTATCTTGTATACTATAAAAATGTATTAGTTGCGTTCTTCCAGGGGTATGAGAAGTTCTAGCTAAAGCACGCTTACTACATATTGAATTTATCAAACTTGATTTTCCTACATTGGATCTTCCAGCAAAACATACTTCAGGAATATCCAAATCAGGAAAATGTATAATACTTGATGCAGCAGTATAATGTTCAGTTTTCTGATCAAAAATTAAACTTTTTTTATTTTTAATTTTTTCATTCAATTGATTATCCTATTACTTAACTGGTTTATTAGTATCCATCTTTTTCATAATAATCCATTGTTGTGCAATAGATAAGATATTATTACATGTCCAATAAAGCACCAATCCGGCAGCAAATTGTGCAAATAAAAATATAAAAATAAAAGGAAGCATTCCCATTATTTTGGCTTGCATTGGGTCAGGTGGAGCAGGATTAAGTTTTTGCTGAAGCAGCATAGTTGCACCCATTAAAAGTGGCCATGTCCCTATCATTAAAAATGATGGAAGATCAATAGGAATAAGCCCAAACAGATTAAAAATAGAATAAGGATCGGGAACAGATAAATCTTTAATCCATCCAAAAAATGGAGCTTGTCTCATTTCTAATGTTACAGTTAATACTTTATATAATGCAAAGAATACTGGAATTTGAAGAAGTATAGGAAGACACCCTGCAAGTGGGTTTGCTTTTTCTTTTTTATATAAAGCCATAACTTCTTTTTGCATTTGCACTTTATCTTTTCCATAACGCTCTCTGATTTCCATCATTTGGGGTTGCAATACTTTCATTTTATTCATAGATTTAAAAGATTTATTAGCAAGTGGAAATAAAATAATTCTTATACATATAGTAAGAGCTATAATGGCTAAACCAACATTGCCTAAATAACCTGAGAAGAAATGTAAAAGGTAGGCTAGTGGCTTAGTAATGATATAAAACCATCCAAAATCTATTGCTTTATCAAACATAGGAATGCCACTCTTCTTATGCTTGTCTAATATAGAAACTTCTTTAGCTCCGGCATAAAATTGTGATGAGTAGCTTTCTTGTTTGCTTGAAGGAATAGAAATTTGCGGACCTAAATAGCTTGTTTGAAATTTAATTTCTGTACCCTGAGAAAAACTTTGAAAGTGTCCTTCAAAATTTGATTTTTGATCTGGTATCAGGGCAGCAAGCCAATATTTATCAGTTATTCCTAACCATCCTGTTTTAGATTTTTCAGATATTTTATTATTATTTTCAAGGTCATCATAATCTATTTCTTTTACCCGATCATTCAATACTCCAATAGGACCTTCATGTAATATAAACAAGCCTGAAAGCTTTGGTAGCCCAGTTCTATTAATCAATCCATAAGGATATAATATAATTTCTTCAGATGTATTATTGATAACGGTTTGTTGAATATTAAACATATACTCATTATCAATACTAATTGTTATTTTAAAAATGAGACCATTACCATTATCCCAGCTTAAAACTATAGGGTTATCAGAACTTAGTATTGATCTGTCACTTTCCCAAATTGTATTTGCATCAGGCAGTTCTATGTTTTTGTTATTACTAGTAACCCAACCAAATTCTGCAAAATATGAGTTATTTGACCCTTTGGGTGATAAAAATTTTATATTTTCAGAATCAGGTGCAAGGTCTAGAAGATATTTATTGAATATAATATCATCAATTCTTGCACCTGTAAGGTTTATAGAACCATTAATAAATTTATTCTCTATATTTATGCGTGCTGATTCACTAATGATTTGATTTCTCGCCTTAGGTATTTCTGCAAGAATTTCTGGTGCAGGTGCAAAATTCTCATTTATTTTCTGCATACTCTCAGTTTTAGGCACTTCTTTAGTAGGAAAAAATAATTGAAAGCCTAGTAAAACCACTAAAGAAGCTAGTATTGCTAGCAGTAAATTTTTTTGATCACCCATTAGATATCCTTATAATATAATAGTAAAGATTATAACCTTTATTTTGTAAGCTTTAACTCTTTTAGTGCATTGATTAGATCTAATTTTAATAAACTCATATTTCTATCATATGTTGTACTTCTAGCAATTAAAACATAGTCATTATTTTCTTTAGCATATAATACTAAAATATCTTTTGCTAAAGCTCTTAATTTTCTTTTACATTTGTTTCTTACAACTGCGTTACCAATTTTTTTTGTTGCAGTAACACCAAATCTTATAAATTTATTGTTAGATTCCACAATATTGCTTCTAGATTGAAGAACAAGTCCTTTTTGAGGAGACGATATCCCTTTTGTTGAAAGGTTTACAAAATCAGCTCGCTTTTTTATAGATTTTATATGGCAAGACATAATTACTAGGCAGATAAAACTTTTCTACCTTTAGATCTTCTTCTTGCTAACACTAATCTACCATTTTTAGTGGCCATTCTTGATCTAAAGCCGTGACGTCTTGCTCTAACAAGTCGGCTTGGTTGAAATGTGCGCTTCATTTAACTTCTCCATTACTTATTTTATAAGTCTTCATTTCTTTAAATCAAATTATACCTATATATTCAAAAAATTAAAGTGTGTAATTAATATAGTAGTATATAAAGAAAGGTTTATATATTATATTTATTAGATTTTAGCACTATCTTTTTTAATAAAATGGTATATTTTTTTTAAAAATGAAAAAATATTGGAAATTAGCTTTATTAGCAACTTTTTTATTAGTTATTATTGCTCTTAATTATACTGGAATGTTTTCTTTTATAAATATTAGCTTAATTAGTAATCATCACGTTTTTATTTTAGATTATATAGATAATAACTTTTATAAAGCATCTTTAATATATATTCTAATATATATAGCTGCTGTACTTTTATCAATACCAGGTGCTTGGCTACTTACGTTAACAGGAGGATTCGCATTTGGTTGGCAAATTGGAAGTTTTATTACAGTTTTTGCTGCCACTATAGGAGCATGTTTTCTATTCATAATAACAAAAAGTCTTTTAGGAGATTTCTTTAGAAATAAAATTAATAATAAAAAAAGTATGCTAAAAAAATTAGAACAAGGCATTCATAATAACGCTTTTTCTTATCTCCTATTTATGAGGCTTATGCCCATATTTCCATTTGTATTTGTAAATATAGCTCCTGCCATTATAGGGATACGTTTAAATATATATCTAGTGACCACGTTTATAGGCATTATTCCTGGTACAGTTGTATATTCTCTTATAGGTGCAGGTGCAAGCGAAGCCTTTATTCACGGAAATACCATAAGCCTTGAAGGTTATAATTCTCCAGAGATAATAGTAGGTTTATCTGGTTTATCACTTTTATCTCTTTTACCAATTTTTATGAAATATTTAAAAGTTGTTAGAAATAAGTAATGTGAGAATATAAACTTTGAAAGTTACTCAAAATATAAACTTATCTTCGAATATTGATGTATCCGTTAAGAATGTTTATAAAAATTTTGGGGATATAAAGGCGGTATTTGATATTAGTTTTTCTGTAGAAAAATCAAAAACTCTTGGTTTGCTAGGAAGTAATGGAGCAGGAAAAACCACAACCATTATGATGTTAATGGGTATTCTAAAAGCTACTTCAGGAGAGATAAAGATTTTAGATCAAGATGTTTATAAGTATAGAAATAAAATAGCTAAGGAAATTAATTTTTCTTCTCCGTTTGTTGAGCTTCCCCACAGGCTAACAGTTTTGCAAAACCTTAATGTCTTTGGCCATTTATATGGAGTAAAATCTTTAGCAGATAAAATACATAAACTCTCTATGGATTTGGATATATTAGATCTTTTAAAAAGAAGAGTAGGAAAACTTTCTGCCGGTCAAAAAACTAGGGTTTCATTAGCTAAGTCATTAATAAATGATCCTAAAATACTTTTTTTAGATGAGCCTACAGCTTCTCTTGATCCTGATCATGCAGATTGGATTAGAACATATTTAGAGCAATATCAGGATAGAACGGGTGCTACATTTATTCTAGCTTCTCATAATATGCCAGAAGTAGAGAGGTTATGTCATAATGTTATTATGATGGGTAGAGGGAAGGTAATAGAGTCCGGTACACCTAAAAATTTAATAAGTAGATATAAGAGTACAGATCTTGAAGAAGTTTTTTTACAGTTAGCTAGAAATGATAAGGTTTAATTGGTAATGGTTTTGTTTTTTAGAAGAATTTATGCGATGATACTTCGTCACGTTTATTTATTTATGTGCTCTTGGCCTAGAGTACTAGAATTAATCTATTGGCCTTTTTTAAATATGGTTTTATGGGCGTATATGAGTAAGTTTCTTTCAGAATACTCTAATATCTTTTTAATGGCTTCAGGTGTTTTAATTGCTTGTGTTATTATGTGGGATACTTTATTTAGAGGCCAATTAGGAGTAACCCTTTCATTTATAGAAGAGTTGTGGTCTAGAAATTTGGGAAATATAGCTGTTTCTCCTTTAAAGCCAATTGAATTAGTATTATCTTTAATAGTAGCTAGTTTTTTAAGAACGCTCGTTGGTGTGGGTGGTGCTGGAATTGCAGCATATTTTTTATTTGATTTTCATTTACCCTTATTTGGAATAGGTTTTATACTTTTCTTTATTAATTTATTAATTATGGGCTGGGCTTTAGGCTTAGCTATTTGCGCTTTATTAATTCGGTTTGGCTTATCGGCAGAAACCTTTGCTTGGGCGGCATTATTTTTTATTCAACCTTTATGTGGTGTATTTTATCCAGTTAGTGTTTTGCCTGAATGGTTACAACCCTTCTCTTTAATAATCCCAGCAACATATATATTTGAAGGAATGCGTTTAGCTTTTTTTGATGGAGTTTTTGGAATAGACTTGTTATTAAAGGCTTGTCTTATAAACATAATATATATTTTCGTAGGTGTTAGCTTATTATTATTTTCATACTCACATGCTAAAAGAAACGGATTATTACTTGGAAATGGAGAATAAATAAGTTGTCAGAAATTAGATTTTGGTGGGTTCGTCATGCCCCGGTTATTGGTAATAATGGCTGCTGTTATGGTAATAATGATGTTGATTGTGATGTTTCAGATAAAGATTCATATAAGGTGCTTGCAAATATACTTCCTAAAAATGCATCCGTATATTCTTCCCATTTAACCAGGACTATTAAAACAATGAATGCTACTGTAAAGGAAGGTTTTAATTACAAAGATTATGCCGTTGACTCTAACTTTGGAGAACAAAATTTAGGAGAATGGCAAGGACTAAAATATGAAAAATTAGAAGAAAAAACCAGGGAACTTGGAATATTTTATCCCACATGGCTTTGTTCGCCAGAATATACTCCTCTGGGTGGAGAAAGTTATAATAATCTTTACCTACGCGTAACCACAGCAATCAAAAAAATAATTCAAAGTAAAAAAAAAGGAGATGTCGTTATTTTTTCTCATGGAGGACCTATTAAAGCGGCTATTGCCCATGCAATTAAGGTAGATTCAAATTATACATTACCATTTTGGATAGATAATTTGGCTGTAAGTAGATTTGATTTTATAGAGGGCATTTGTAGAGTTAGGTTTATAAATTTATTACCTAAAATAATTTCTGATTCTTCAAATGTATATGAAAGGTTTAAATAATAAAATGTCTTCCCCTTTTGTAATTGGATTAAAAAGAGGTTTAAAAATCTCATTAGTATTAGTAATTTTTTATTTATTATTAGATTTTTTTTATTTTAGTAAATTAGAAAACAAAAATATTGCTACATTAGAAACCATACAAAGCGTGAGCATAGGTGGTGATTTTGATTTACTAGGTAAAGATGGAAAGAAATACAATTTAGCAAGCTTTAACGGCAAACCTTTAATAATATTTTTTGGATTTGCATCTTGTCCTGATATTTGTCCCTATGGGTTAACTATGATTAGCAATGTTTTGAAAACATTAGGTGATGCTAGTCATAGGGTTAATGCGGTTTTTGTTACATTGGATCCTGAAAGAGATGATTATGCTTCTACTTCTCAATTCGCAAGTTTATTTCATGAGGAGATAATTGGTTTGTCAGGTAGTATAGAACAAATAGATAGGGTTACAGATGCTTGGAGAGTATATAAAAAGAAAGTTATATTATCAGAATCAGATTTAGAATATACAATTGATCATTCCGCATTTATCTATTTAATGGATGAAAATGGCCAATATTATACTCACTTTTCCCACAATACGGAGTCAGAAGATATTATAAAAGAATTAAATAAACTTTTATAATTAGTCTTTGAAAGAAGGGTCTATTTTTTCCATTAATCTCATCATTGCATTAAAAGCTAATTCTCCATTATCAGAATTTTCTAATTCACTAGCATGTGCTTTAGCAATATTGTCTGAAACTTCAATTAGCTCTTCATTTAGTGATCGTGCTAACATTTGAACCTGACATGCTCTTTCTAGTGTATGGAGCCTAATAAATGCATGTGCTACAGTGGAGCCTACAGATAATAAGCCATGATTTCTAAGTATCATTACACTTTTATTGCCAAGATTATTGGATAGTCTTTGACATTCTTCTTCTCTAACTGTGAGACCTTCAAAATCATGATATGCTATACGATCAGTTAAAGAGGCACTATCAAAATCAATATTTTTTATAGGATTTTTTAGTCCAGCCGCCGCCATTCCTGCAGGAGTATGCGTGTGCATTACACAGTGAGCATCATCTCTTGTAGAATGTATTGCGGAATGAATTACAAAACCTGCAGGATTAACAGGGTATTTACTAGGTTCAACAATATTGCCTTCTAAATCTATTTTGACCAAATTTGAGGCCGTAACTTCATCATATCTTAATCCAAAAGGATTAATTAGAAAATGTTTATCAGGTCCTGGAATTCTAACAGTAATATGTCCGTAAATTAAATAATCCCATTTTAAGTGATTAAAAATTCTATAAGCAGCGGCTAATTGAATTCTTAATTCTTTTTCAGTTAAAGATTTTTCTTTAGGTTTAAAATTATCAAATTTTATAACTTTATTAAATTTTTCCAATTTACAGTTCCTCAAATAAGCAATATGATTATACGCTAGCATATATAATAAATTTTATAAATAAAGAATGAAAGGTATAAAAATGGATAATAACCCATTGTTTAATTTAAAAGGTAAAACAGCTGTTATTACTGGTTCTAGTCGAGGCATTGGAAAAGCAATTGCTATTAGGATGGCTCAGTATGGAGCCAAGGTAATGATTTCAAGTAGAAAAATAGATGCCTGTAATAAAGTAGTGGATGAAATTAAGGCTTTAGGTGGAGAAGCTTATGCACAAGAATGTAATATTGGAAGTAAAGAAGCTTTGCAAAATCTTTGTGATGTTTCTTATGATAAACTTGGACAAATTGATATATTAGTACTGAATGCTGCTTCAAATCCATATTATGGTCCTTTAGCTAAAATTACAGATGAAGCTTTTGATAAAATTATGAATAATAATGTAAAATCCAATCTTTGGCTTTCAAATATGGTTCTTCCTAAAATGGCAGAAACAGGTGGAGGAAAAGCAATAGTTATTTCTTCTATAGCTGGGATCAAGGGTAGCGACGTTCTTGGTGCCTACTCAATATCTAAAACAGCAGATTTGGGCTTAGTAAGATCACTTGCTGTTGAATGGGGCTCAAAAAATATTACTGTAAATGCTTTATGCCCTGGAATAATAAAGACTGATTTTGCAAGAGCTTTATGGGAAAATCCTAAAATTTTAGAAGATGTTGAAAAATATGCTCCTTTACAACGTATAGGAATTCCTGATGAAGTTGCAGGAGCAGCAATTTTATTAGCATCTGATTCTGGTAGTTTTATAACAGGCCAAAAAATAGTTATGGACGGCGGGGTTACTATAGCTGGTGGTTAAAACTGATATTTAATCAAAAATATATTAGAGGCCTCGTAGATATTTACGAGGCCTTTATTAAATTATTAGCTCGCTGGATTTACTTCAAATAATCCTGCAGCACCTTGTCCACCACCTATGCACATGGTAACTACGACGAATTTAGCTTTACGTCTTCTTCCTTCAATTAATGCATGCCCCACTAATCTTGATCCTGACATGCCGTATGGATGTCCCACTGCTATTGCGCCACCATTTACATTAAGGTTTTCATTAGGAATTCCTAATTTATCCCTACAATATAAAACTTGTACTGCAAAAGCTTCATTTAGCTCCCATAAATCAATATCATCCATTTTAAGGTTATTTCTTTCAAGAAGTCTTGGAACAGCATAAGCTGGCCCTATACCCATTTCATCAGGTTCTAGACCACTTACAGCCAATCCTCTAAAGGTTCCTAGAGGCTCTATATTTCTTTGCTCGGCTAATTTAGAATCCATAATTACACACGCTGATGCTCCATCAGAAAGTTGACTAGCATTGCCAGCAGTTATTGTTTTGTCTTCTCCTAAAACTGCTTTTAAATTTGCTAATCCTTCTTTATTAGTATCAGCTCTAACACCTTCATCTTGTTCAAGCATTACTTCTACTTTAGAAATATCTCCGGTTTCTTTATCTTGAACTAATTTTGTAGATTTTAGTGGTACTATTTCATCATCAAATTTGCCAGCCTGTTGAGCTGCAGCTGTTCTGAGTTGGCTTTGTAAACCAAATTCATCCATTGTATCTCTTGAGATATTATATCTTTTAGCTACGACTTCGGCTGTTTCAAGCATACTCATGTAGAGCTCAGGTTTATTATTTAAAATCCAATCTTCATGAATATTATGTTTATTTGCATGATCATTTTGTACAAGACTAATAGATTCTAATCCTCCTCCTATTGCTACAGGAACATTATCAACTATTACGCGTTGTGCTGCCATGGCGATAGTTTGCATGCCAGATGAACAGAATCTGTTGACAGTTACTCCTGCGGTAGTTACGGGAAGACCTGCTCTTATGGCAGATTGTCTTGCTATATTAACGCCAGTTGCTCCTTCTGGATTTCCACAACCCATTATTACATCTTCTACTTCTGCTGGATCGATATTTGCTTTTTCTATAGCATGCTTTATAGCGTGAGCACCTAAAACCGCTCCATGCGTATTATTAAATGCACCTCTATATGCTTTACCAATGGGTGTTCTTGCTGTTGATACTATTACTGCTTCTCGCATTTTACTCTCCTTTAGCTTCGTTTTGATGGATTAGATGTGTCAGGTACAAAATCACTTAATTTACCATTTGATTCTTCTAATGTATTCATGAGATCTGATTCAGGCCAAGATAAATTATCAGCGTTTCTATGATTGTTAATTTCTTTAGCAACTTTATTAACACCAATTTTATCTGCTTGCCACATAGGACCTCCTCTATGAGCTGCAAATCCATAACCATTTATATAACATACATCTATATCTGATGCTCTAAATGCATGTCCTTCTTCTAAAATACGTGTGCCTTCATTTATTAGAGCTCCATGTAGACGAGATAAAATTTCATCATCGGAAATTTCTCTTGTGTTTACACCTTTTTCTCTTCTTACATCTTCTATAATTTTATGAACTTCAGGATCTGATTCTCTCTTTCTTGTTTTAGGATCATATTTATAAAAACCTTTTCCTACTTTTTGACCAAATCTACCTAATTCACATAAACGGTCAGCAACATCTGAAGCATATATTTTTCCTTCATAATAGTTTTCTGCTTTATGTCTTTTTCTAATTAACCAACCTACATCATTACCGGCTAAATCATTTACAGCGAATGGACCCATAGCCCATCCCCATGATTCTGCAACAGAATCAACTTGTTCTGGAGTTGCTCCTTCCTGTACTAATAGATGCGCTTGTTGAATATACTGATGAAACATTCTGTTTCCTACAAAACCATCACAGTTGCCTGCTATAATTCCAACTTTTTTAATTTTCTTTGCCAATGCCATTAACGTAGCAAGAATATCAACTTTTGTTCTACTTCCTCTTACTATTTCTAATAATCTCATAACATTTGCAGGACTAAAGAAATGGGTCCCTACAACTTCCTCTGGTCTATTTGTAGCATCCGCTATTTCATCAATATCTAAGGTAGAAGTATTTGAGGCTAATATTGCTCCTTCTTTTGCAAGGCCGTCTATTTTTGTAAATATTTCTTTTTTAATATTCATTTCTTCAAAAACAGCTTCAATTATAATATCAGCATCTTTTATTGCATCCCAATCTAGAGTAGGTGTTAAAAGATTCATTCTTTTGTCCATATTCTCTTGAGATAGCCGTCCTTTAGAAACTGTTGCGCTATAATTATTTTTTATAATGTTCATGCCTTTTTCTAAAAATTCATTAGTTGTTTCTATTATGTTTACTGGTATTCCTGCATTAACAAAACTCATTGCTATACCTCCTCCCATAGTTCCACATCCAATAACTACAGCTTTATTAATTGGTCTAAGCGGTGTATTTTTATCCATTCCAGGAATCTTATTAGCCATTCTCTCAGAAAAGAAAGAATGAATTAGCGCTTCCGATTCTTCAGAATCATGGCATATTTTAAACAAATCTCTTTCATTTTTAATACCTTCTTCAAAGCTGAGATCAACAGCTCCTCTTACAGCTTCTATGCAACGAAGAGGTCCTTTGCGTCCTCTAAGTCTTGGAGTAATTTTTTTGATGACATTATCAAATAAACTAGGAGATACATTTGAAATTTTCTCACTTCTTTCTCTTGATTTGGGATGCTCATTATTTACAAGAATATTTTTTGCAAATACAATAGCATTGTCAATTAATTCTTCATGAGTTGTGTTTTCATATATTTCTTCCACTAACCCTTCTTTAAGGGCTTTACTCGCAGGAATTGGGTTTCCACTAGTAATCATATCTAGGGCTAATTCCGGACCAACTAATCTAGGAAGTCTTTGTGTTCCACCTGCTCCAGGTAAAATTCCTAATTTAACTTCTGGCAATCCAAGTAAAGTTTTAGAATTGGCTACACGGTAATGACATCCCATGGAAACTTCAAGACCTCCTCCTAATGGAGTTCCATGCAACGCAGCAATAGTTGGTTTACTGCTATCTTCGTATTCAAATATAACTGAATTTAAATCTGGACTCATAGTAGGTTTTCCAAATTCTGAAATATCAGCACCTGCCATGAATGTTCTTCCTCCACCAGTAACAATTATTGCCTCGGCTGCTGGATCATTAATACCTTCTTTTAAGCAATCTGATAAACCAGATCTTACGGCTTGAGATAATGCATTTACTGGAGGGTTATTAACAGTAATAACGCCTATATTTTCTTTACGTTCGTAAGTAACTGGACCACTCATATTAGACTCCTTAAAGTTTTTTTATAAATCAATATTTTCAGAAATTTAATTATACTTTATGTCTTATAAGTAGACAACATCAATTTTAAGAAAAATAAAAAGGGTTTATTACTTTAAATTTGTATTTTAAAAAAGTTGTTTTAAATATACTTTATAATGTAAAAGAAAACTATGTGGGAACGAATGTGCGGTTGGATAGCACGGGGACGTAGCTCAGCTGGATAGAGCAATTGATTCCTAATTAACTTGACGAGTTACCATTCTTCAATAAACTGTTATATATAAGGAAAAACACTAGGTAAATCACCACATAGGTAGGTTAAATAGTGTACTCTTATCACATGCTATGGTGTGCGAATGGTGTGCGAAAGGTATTATAGGTATGTTTACAGAGGCTAGACTAAACAATTTGAAGGTTGGTGA
>DQLC01000067.1 GCA_015660425.1 Alphaproteobacteria bacterium | reverse complement strand
TCTAGTGTCTACTTAAAGACCCATGACCTAACCATCTTTTCTAAGGTGAGTAGAACTGGAAATCTGTTTTATACTACTATTTCACCGGTGTTCCAACCTTTAACCTTAGATTTGTTTGCTAACTCACTTAATGGGTTAACACTAACTGACGACTGACTGCTACTTCAAGTGGAGCAGTTCAGGATCAGCTATTTAATCTTTAAACAATCCACTTCTTGATTCAATACAAGAATTGTCTGTTTTTAATTTTATAATTACTAAATCCATAATATATGATGAAGCGTCATTAAAATCGTCTCCTTCAATATCAAGATCACTATATTCTAAAGCTTTAATGCTTCTTTGATATAATTCTTCTAATATTTCTTTAGTTACTGTGTTAGCCATTTCGTCTAACTGTGATGTTTTACTCATATCTTTTATATTTTATACCATTAATTGTTATAATTTGTTGAGTTGGTTTTAAACCATAGTTTCTTATAGCATACTCAAACATATATATTAAGCGAGCCATTTGGCTACCAATCATTTCTCTTGCTTGACCAAACCATTTATTTGTATATAATTTACCATCTCTCACATAAGTCCACCTCATATTTTGTTTATATACTTTATTTATTTGATAAGGTGAATAAGCACCGTTTTGTTTTCTAACATAACCATTTTTAAATGTGGCTAGTTTTAAATTATCTTTTGGTAATCTATGAGCACCATTGTACTCAATCATATTCTTACTAAAACAGCTAACTGGGAATTCAAATTCCATTGTACCATTTTTAGCTTGTCTATCAGTAGTTACTTCAACTACTCCATATTTCTCGCACATTCTATTCTTGTAAGCGTTTTCCAGTGCTATTCGCTCTTGTCTATATACAGTATAGCTCATAATTCTTATTTATTTAATTTTGGTAATAGTAATCAGTATATTCTTCAACTGTAACCCATTTCTCAATTTCGTTACACCAAATCATATTATCGATTCTTTCTTTCGCTCTCGCGTATAAGTCTTTTTTCATAATTTCTTTATCATATTTTGCCATTCCATACTAGTTTCCATAGATTTCGGAGCGTGTTTATTCCACATTGTGACAATTCTTTCACACCATCCACCTAATTCTTTTATTTTTTTATGAATAATATTATTTTCTTCATTACCTTTTTTATACCATGAGTGATCGTCACTGTACTGATAAGTCCAGTCGTGAGATTCTAACATTTTATCGAGTGATAATTCGTGAAAGTATGGTATTTTTTTATTATTAGGCATAGTTATTATTATTTATAGTATAATATATTTTATGTTTTTTAGTATAATTTATTTTATTTAATATAGTTTGTTTATTATTTTTAGTTAAAATAATAGTTTGAGGTATATTAAAGTTATTAAAGTTTGTATATTTTATTGTATTCATATATTTATTATCCAACTTTATTCGTATTTACATTGTAATTATTCAATTTAGAATACCACTCGTCTTCGACCATTCTTATTTGTTCGCGATTCATAGTGATATTCATTATTCTTTTATGTGAGAATTTTCTTACCATCCTCCAAATGTTATTGTTGGTGAGTTGAAAATTAAGTTATATATTACACCAGATAATCCAGTGACTGCTATTAAAAATAGTGAAGCACATACTCCATCCATTAATAATTCAAAAGCAGATTTGTTTTGTACATAATTGTACACTTTGTTTACATGAAATTTAATCATAGTTATTTATTTAAAGGTTAATTTTATTTTTTTATTAATTCACTTATTAATTTTGTTAATTCAGCTTTTCTTAATTCTGATTTTTCAGTTGAATTAAAATCCGCGTGAAGTTCATCTATTAATTGTAATTCTAAATCATATTTCCATCGTAATTTTATATCATTCATAGTCATGATTTCTATTATTTAAATTGTTATACATTTTTTAGTCACCACGGTGAGAATCGAACTCACATCAACCATTATGGTAATGTTACTCATTCGCATTTTTATACTTATAGAAACAAGTGGAACTTAAAGTTGTAAAAAGTTAATTGTTACACTAACTTTTCACCTCTTAATACCACTGGAATATTATTCGTAGCAGTGTAAGATTTATACTTTAACCAACATGGTAAAGTGTTTAAAGTGTCTTTCATTATTGAAAAAACTTTATCATGAGAATAAGTTATTTTCTCACCTTTTTTATTTGTGAAGTCAAATTGTACATTTTTTCCTATTAGAGATTTGCGTACTACAAATCTTTTTGTTACTAAATTTGTCATTTTTTATTATTTTAAGTTAGACATTCGATTTAATTTTCTTATTATTATTATCCATTCTTGTTATTAATTGTATTGTATAAAAGTAGATAATTTGTTTATGTGTTATTTTTGTGTTAATAGTATTCCGCTATATGTCATTGTGTCATAGTGTCAAATTGTCATGAGACAGATTGTCATATGTCATATTGTCATTATAATTTTGAAGTAATATCTTCATAAAGTAGATCTTGAATCCACTCGTTATATTTTTCTCTACTCATTCTAATATCGTAAGGATATTTTGATTTGAGTTGATGAATTATTGATTTGATTATAGATTTGTAATACATATTTGTATGTTTAAAAGGTTAGTAAATGATTTATATTATTATAAAGTCTGTATTAAATTCGTCAGTTAATAAAGTATATTTAATATTATTAGATTTTAATATATTTATTAAAGTTGGAAAATGGTCAGTTATATATGAATAGATTATAAATTCATTATGTTTATTATATTTTGTAAAGTCAATTTGTTTATTTTCAGATTGGAAATTTTCAGAATCAGATAGATATTCGATTTGAGTTTGAGATTTTAAAAGATTATTTAATTTATTATAAGAGTAAGTCATATAGTTATTATTTATTTGTTATATACCTATTATCCAAGTGAATTATTAATTACATTGTATTTAAGTCAGGACATAATGTCAAGTTGCGTGGCTGGCATAACAAGCAGGAGGATGAGGCAACTGCAAGGCTGACATATTAAGCAGATAGATGAGGCAATCACGCATTGACATAATAAGCAGATGGATAAGACAATCACGCGTTGACATATTAAGCAGAGAGATCAGGCATTCACGCAATCACATACGAGGTAGAGAGAGGGAGGAGGAGGGGAGGGGGGAGGGGGAGGGAGGGCTGAGATGAATACATGGAATATAGAGTAAGAACAATAATGAGTTGTTCGGATCAAGTCGGATACGGGGAGGAAAAAGGCCCTAACGCAATAGGGTAAACGAGGAAGAGGGTGGGGGTGGGCAAATAGATTTCACTTTCCTAAAATAAAAGGGGATGGGAGGAAGGGGGCAACACTACCTCTCAAAATTTACTATAATTTTTTTTAGTGACAAAAGGCAGTAAAGGTTATATAGTAAGGGGCTAGTGTCACCTTCCCCCTTATGATATTATACTAAGGTATAATATCTAGTATAAGTATAATAAATAACAGGCAACTGTCACATTGTTAAATTTTCTATTTACTATGTAATTATAATGGTATGGCGAATACAAAACCGGGAAACTCCCAAGGACTATCGAGAACTGCACTAGCAGATAAGCGTGCTAGGGATTTAGCTGCGGCTAATACACTTGATAGAGAACAGAAGAGAGCAGAAAACCAAAGAATAGGGCAAGAGCCTGATTCTGATCTACATCACACGGCCAGTGGACAAGTACGTAGAACATCGATAGCCTACAACCGAGCAACTCACGATAGAGGAGAAGTTGCTTAACCAAAATTTTTTTTAACCTTAAATACCAAAATTATGACGTATTTTTACCAGACTAGAACGTGGAATAGTCAACCACAAATTACCGAAGACCAAATAGATCTTTGGAAACACCTTGCAGAAAAAAGAAACTGGAGGATTGTACAATTACCAAATGGTTTCTACCAAACAGAATATAAAGACAAATGTGAATGTATATGCTGTTCAGATGAAACATGTAAAAAAGATGAACCATGTAAATGTAAATGGTTTGATGTAACAAGAAGAGAAACATTAGAAGGTGCTGAATCTGCTATAGATGGTAGTGTTGAGCATTACACTAAAAAAATGGAGTTCTTAAAAGGACCTAAAGTAGTAAAAACATTTAAGTAATAATTTAATTTAAATTTAATTTAATGGAATATACAAGACCTAGTGAGATTGTAAAAGATCTTACCTTTGGCGAAAAAGCTAAAGAAAAAATTATTGAAGGCGTAGATAAGCTATCAAAAGCAGTAAAATCTACCCTAGGTGCTTCAGGTAAGTGTGTAATATTCGAAGATATGATGGGAAGGCCGGTGATTACAAAAGACGGTGTAACGGTAGCACAATCCGTTGTCTTAATTGATCCGGTAGAGAACATAGGCGCCACACTTATTAAAGAGGCAGCTAACAATACAGTGAAAGAAGCTGGAGACGGTACCACAACGGCTATCGTCTTAGCTGAATCACTATTAAAAGAAGTGAATGATCCAAAGTATAAAGGACATTCTATAAGAGATATTAAAAACGGAATTCAATCTGGAGTTGATAAAGTTAATACATACCTTAATGATAACTCTATACCAGTAACTGGTAATATGTTAAGATCAGTTTCAGTTATTAGTTGTAATAATGATAAAAATTTAGGGGAACTAATAGCTAGCACATATGAGAAGGTGGGGAAAGATGGTGTAGTTTTAATGGAGGAAAGTGAAACAAATGAAACATATGCTGATATTGTAGAGGGTGTTCAATTAAAATGTAAATTAACATCACCACATTGGGTTACAGATAAAGATAGGGAAGTATGTGTTCTTGATAATCCATATATTTTAGTAGTAGCATCAGAAATTCCTAATATAAGAAAAATACAAAATATATTAGAACACGTTATAAAGAAAGGTAGAAGTTTACTTATAGTAGCACAAGTGGATCCACAAATAAAATCCGCACTCTTAATGAATAAAGTTAAGGGTAATATTAAAGTAAACATTATAGATCCACCAGGTTTCGGACCCACAAAAAGAGATTCGATTGAAGACTTAGCACTTTTAACAGGTGCACAAATAATAGATGAAGAGTTAGGTGACGATCTAGATCTGATCCAGCCAGATTGTTTGGGTGAAGTGGTTACATCTGTTACAGATAACAGAACTACAGTCCTTACAACTGGTGTAATTAACAAAAGTGTTAAAAAAAGGATTAAAGATATTAATAAAAAAATAAATAAGGAGACAATACCTTACATTAAAAAACGTTTAAAGGATAGATTAGCTATTCTTTCAGGCTCTGTAGGTATGATTAGAGTGGGTGGAAATTCAAAAATTGAATTAAAAGAAAGACAAGACAGGGTTGAAGATTCAATTTACGCAGTTAAAGCCGCTTTACAAGAAGGAATCGTTTCAGGTGGTGGAATTGCACTGCTAAATGCTTCACAAACCATGAAAACAGAAAATATAGGGGAGAAAATACTTGCAAAAGCTATAAAATCTCCATTCATCACTATAATGGCGAACGCAGGTATTGAAAACTACGAAACACCGACCAAAATAGGTGTTGGTTTCGATGTAATAACCGGAATATCTACAGATATGATCAAATCTGGAATCGTAGACCCCGCATTAGTGACCACAACAGCGCTAAAAAACGCAGTTAGCGTGGTAAATACGATTATTTCTGCAGATTGTGTAATTTCTAACATAAGAATAGACAATGCAAGCAGTTAATTTTTATATAGTAGTCGAAAAAATAAAACAAACCCCAAAAACAGTTGGTGGTTTAGTTTTAACAGAAGATACCGATAAAGACAATAGGTATGACAAGGGTAAAGTTATCAGTAAAGGTAATTTAGTAGTTGGTGTTGAACCAGATGATGTTGTATATTTTGATCAACATGCTGGTAATCCAATACGTAGAGAAGAAAAACTATACCAAGTTATAACGATTAAAGACGTAGTGCTAATAGAATGAAAATAACAGCCTCTGACTTAAGGGACATGCAGTTATTTAAATATTATAGGCTTGTGAGAAAATGGGCCTGCAAAACATATGAATTAAAAGACGCTGACTTAGAACTTTTAGTCTATTTAGATTGCAAATCGCGATTTACACGTAATAATTTTATAGATGGTGTTTACACTTACTCATGGGATAAAAACCGATGGGAACGATTACGGCGAAATGGCTGGATTGAAGTGTGGAGACATCGAAACAGAACAACAATCAAATACAGTATATTCAAAACCTCATTTAAATGTAGTCAACTTATATCCCGAATATACAGAATCTTATTAGGGGAGGAGGACATTCCAACTTCAGAACGAAATATATTTTTTAACAACAGATCATATACTGATAAAGTATATAATAAAGCTATTGATGATATGATCAAAGATAAAGACAGATAATTATGACATGGCTTAAAAATCAAATAGCAAACTTTCCACAAGGTTCACCGCTTAAACAAAAGAAACACAAACTTGATACAGAAGGTAGTGATAAAATCACACAACAAAGACCAGCTGAAACTACTGCTGATGCTTTAAGAGAAGTAGGTGATTATACAAGAGAAATAAAAACACCAATTAAACATACTTCTACAGCTTTAGCTGGCGCAAAAAAGCATAACGAAAAACATGCTAATAAACCTGATTGGGTACATAAAGAAAGAAACTTAGGTAAAAATATTAAGAAAGGGTTAGAAGAAACAAAAAAGTTTGTAGGAAAAGGCAAAGAAAAAGTTGTAGGAACTATTGAAACAATTAAAAACTAAATAATTATGGGCAAAAAAGGACCAAAAGCATCAAACATTTACCAAAACCCAGGTATTAAAAATACTCCTGGTAATATTACAAATCCTTCGATAGTAGGTATAGGATCACCACTAAAACAAAGAGATTCTGGGGCAGTTATTGGAGCAGCAGAGAATAAAGTAACTGAAATAGCTGGTAGTGACAAAAAATATAAAGCTAAACAAAGAAAAACACAACGTCAAATCAAGAAAGTTGATAAAGTAACGGGTGGAAAAACTTCAAGAAAAGATAGAATGTCTAGAGCTGAAACATTATTAGAAAGAGAAGGAGTAGTGTCACCAGCTAAACATGCTAAAAGAGATAAGCATGGAAGACCGGTTAAACATTCATATGCCTCACATAAAAAAGGTAGTTCTGAAGAATATATTGCACAATTGGAAAGAACAAAATGGAAAAAGAAAAAAGGTGATAAAAGCAATGTTTATAAAAAATAATGACTTTTCAATTAAGTAAACCAGATTTTCATAATTCTGATCAAAATAAAGAAGAATTACAATTCGGAGAAAATATTATTCAAAAAGATCTAGATACAGACATCATTGCGGAAGCAAATAAAAATGGTACTATTTATTTAGATAAAGATATTGATTTAAATAGTGATAAAGCTAAAGAAGCTATTTCACATGAAAAACAACATTTAGCCCAAATGAACCGTGGTGATCTTGATTACGATGATGATCACGTATATTGGAAGGGTAAGAAATATCCTAGACAAGAAATGAATGAAGGTTCTAAGCGTCTACCTTGGGAAAAAGAAGCATATAGTAAAACTAAAAAAGCATAATCATGGCAAATATTTATCAAAAAATTAAAGCTAGTAATAAAGCGAAAAAAGCAAAAGAAGAGGAAAATCCTCTTAAATTTAAAAATATAGATTCAAAGTCTGCCTATGGTGGTGGTGATGCGTTAGCAGATCCTGTTGAAGCTGTACAATCTGGAAAAGAAGCCGCAGAAGAAGCTACTACAGATCCGCCTGATGAACAAGGGGAATGTATAAATGGTGTAAACACGTTAACTGGTAAAGAATGTGATGAAAAAGAAGACTTGGACGAGGATGATAAAGAATTTCAAAAATACGACAAAGAAACAGGTGAAGGAGGTAGTGAGATAGGTAATGCATTACGAAAAATATTTGGTAAAAAAAATGCGGCAAAAATGGGTGGTGATCATGTTAAAAACAAACCAGCTGGTGTTCAACCTATTACTAAGAAAGCTTCTCCAATTAAAACACATGAAGATGGAAAGGAACATACAGCTGATGATGAATTAGCAGAGTCATTAGGTACAGATGCGTCCACTCAAGGTCAAGGAACAAGTTCTGGTGTAGTGAATATAAGTGGTGTTGAAAATAAATACGAATATACAGGAGGAGTAGAAGGTGTTAAAGGTGTTGAAGGTGTTGCAGGTACAGGAGGTAAAACTTTTGAAGAAGCTGGAGTAGATCCCGCGGAAGCACAAAAATATTGGGATGAAAATCCAGAAGAATATAAAAAATATATAGCCGCTAAAGAAGGTACACCTGAAGTT
>DQLC01000037.1 GCA_015660425.1 Alphaproteobacteria bacterium | reverse complement strand
CACATCTCAGGGGGCTCTAATGGAGTTAAATCCTCTCCCACACTATAATAAACAACCTGTGCATTATTTACATTAATTGGTGCAATAATATCACGACAAATATATTCTGGAATCAGTATATAGTCCGTCTCACCCACTCCAGATACTCTTAAAGCTTCAGATAGTGCATACCTAGCTAAACTAAAAAAACGTACATGATCAGAGTTAAGTAAATTATTGATTAACATCACTATTAAAGTTAAAAACCAATTATTATTTTATTCATACATCGATAGATTTATTTTTTATAACATAAATCATAATATCAGCATATTTTTTATTTAATAAAGGGTTAACAATAAATTTAATTATTAAAACTAATAAACGTGATAAATTTCTCACAAATAGTGGCCCAAAAAACATGAAAAACTGCCTACTTACAAATAACTCTGCATATTTATGCAAGTATTCATATTTGTTGCTTTTGTTTAATGTTTTTAATAACAATTTATAATTAGCACAATGAGGAAAAGATATTGTAGACCCAATTAATAAAAGCACTCCTTCCTTATTGAGATAGCTAAGAATATTTTCTAACGATTCTAATTGTGACTCAAAGCAGTTAACTCTTGTAAATGGATATAATTCTCTACATATAATTAAGTCAAATTTCTGATCAATAATTGATTTACGGTTTGCGATATCAAATAGCTCTACATCTAATTCTGGGTTTTGCTCCTTAAGAAAAATTACACCTTGTTTTGTATGCTCTGTACATAGTACAGAAAAACCGGTCTTAAATAGAGCATGTCCTATATATCCGGCACCAGAACCAATATCAAGAGTGGTACTATTTTTAACCCTTTCTTGATTCAATATAAAATCCAACCCAAGGCTCTTTAATAACAATAAATATCCATCTACGAGAAATTTTGCCTTTTTAGGAGTAACCGAATGCGCCTCCCAGCCTATCTTGTTTTTTTGCCAATCACACTTGTTAGATGAAAATTTGCTATACGACCAACTCATGTTTCGCTATACTCCTTATTAATTTTAAAAAAGTAAGAATACTAAATATTTAAAACACCAACTATTTATTATTTCTATTTAAAGCCTTTAATACTGCGTAAAAATAAAAATACGTTTTTATAACTTTAAATGAAAGATATTAAACAAAAAGGCTAAATAAAATTTTGGTATAAATGGCCATCTGGCAATAGCTTTAATAAAAGTAATCAAAGCACGAAAATGCTCTCTATTTCTCTGTAGGCCTCTAGCGCCACTATATTCGATAATTGCTAGTCGTCGCCATGCAAGTATTTTTATCTTTAAACTTGGATTTTTTATTTTGTCGTAATAATCTGTAAAAACAGATTTAACAGCCATCATATTTTTTATTGGAAATCCACTATTATTTCCTTCATGAATTCTGCATTTTCCCAATATTTGATCCAAAAATCCAAATCTGACGTTATGTTTCGCAAGCTTTAACCATAAATGATAGTCTTCAGCAGTAATAAATTTCTCATCTTCACTAAAAAAAGGCGTGTCTTCTAATATTTTTCGATTTACCATAACAGCAGAAGTAGACAGGCAGTTACCTTCAAATAATAACCTATCAAATAGTTCATGACTCTCTGGACCATAAATAACCTTTCTAGTTTTCTGGTCTTCTTCGTAGAACCAAGTCTCAGCATGACATACTAAATCATACCCCAGACTTAATTTTTCCATACATTTTTCAATCTTATTATTATGCCAAATATCATCAGAATCTAAAAAAGCAATATAGTCTCCTTTAGCTATCAGGATTCCCATATTTCTAGATGCCGCTATTATTCCATTATTATTAATTTTTTTAAATATAATTCTTGGATCGAGAAAGCTCGAAACAACCTCCTCAGTATCATCGACAGAGTTATTATCGATAACGATTATCTCAATGTTAGTATATGTTTGGCAAATTACTGAATGTAGAGCATCTTTCAAAAAATTTGCATGATTATAAGTTGGTATTACAACAGATACTAACGGATTCATATTGGTTGTCATATTTAATATTCTTTACAACAAGTTCATAATTTATCAAACTAAGGGTTGCTTATATTTTGAACTATAAGCCCATTGTTAGACATAAAAATATTGGGGCATAAGAATTACTATCATTATAAATAACACTGCATTACTAATTTAGTGCATAGAGTCACTGAATTATAAACTTATTAAACGCTGGGAATGCACTACACCACAATTCACCTTGGAGGATATATTCGTCACCATTCAAACCTCGCTTAAAATGTGATACACCTTTAGTAGTAGTTGTATTCAATCCACCTATATCAAACCATCGACAACCGTTATCTCGAGCATCCAAAATTGCACTCCAAAGCAACAGGTAGTTTGCATTAGTTTGTCTCCCTAGCTGATTTGTAAACCCTACTAAATAAAAAGCCGTATCTCCATGAATAATACTAATAACTGTTCCAGCATATGGTTTTAACTTATTGCCACCTTCAGAATACATCGCGCTATAAACTATAAATTTCCAGTCCCTTCCTTCATGACGTGAAAGACCGCGTATCAATTCATTTGGAATACCTGTAAACCCCTTCTGTTTTTGAAAACCCACATAATCGTTGAGTATATCATCTAAATGCTGGTATCCCGTAGATGTACACTCTACACGTATATTATATT
>DQLC01000111.1 GCA_015660425.1 Alphaproteobacteria bacterium | reverse complement strand
TATAAAAAGAAATGCAAAGCTTAGGGCCAATAGTAAAACTTTATCAGCAATGAAGATGACAATTCTTTCTTTGGATAATATTCCATTAGCTGAAAAAGAATCTATAGATATGGTTTTGACTTTTAGAAATTTACATAATTGGCTTAAAGCAGAAATATTAATGGATGTTTTTAATAAATCTTATGATGTCTTAAAACCTGGTGGAATATTTGGTGTTGTGGAACATAGAGCTTTACCTAATAGCTCCATAGATAATATGAAAAAGAGTGGGTATGTTACAGAGAAATTAGCAATAGAATATGCTCAAAATGCAGGATTTATTCTCATCGCTAAAAGTGAAATTAATGCTAATTCTAAAGATGGAACTCTTCATCCTAAAGGTGTATGGACACTTCCTCCCACACTTAGAATGGGTGAAGAAGACAAAGATAAATATATAGCTATTGGCGAAAGCGATAGAATGACATTAAAGTTTAGGAAGCCTAACTAGGATTTTTAATTTTTATTAAACTTTAGTTTTATAGGGGAAAAATATAATAAGGTTAAAATAGCGCCATCGGTTAAAGTTCCTAGATATTGTAATATATATGTTATTTGACCAATAACTTGTATTTTTCCAAAGTATAGACAAAAAATATAACTTATTATTGTATAAAGAAATAAAGACTTTCCTAGAGGTTTAAAATTATACAGACAATAAATGGCTATTAAATACATTAGTAGTATCAAAAGAACTAGTACTAGTCCTAATTGTGTATCAAAAAATCCAGGCTCTAAGTTTTGTGAATATTCTAATATAAGGCTATTTTGCGAATAAGAACTCATAATGATTAAAACAAATATACCTATATTTGCTAAGACTAAATTTCTAAATATATTTTCTAAATTCATTTTTTCTTTTCTGAGTTAATTATAAAAAGGGAAGTACTCAGTACTTCCCTTAGTGATATTATTTAAAGTCATATCCAATTAAACTATAAAGTAGACCCATAGAGGTTTGCTTCATGTCTATTTACTACTTTGAATATACTTAATCTGTAATTCATATCATTAGACACTGGACCACCTCCTTTCGTTGATTAATAATACTTTAAATGTATGTCTCTCTTTAAAGATTTTCAAGACTATATTTTTTTATAAGGGTATTCTTTAAATAATTCTGGTTTAAATGCCATCCCATGCCCAGGAATATTTGGAGGAACTGCAGTACCATCTTTAGGGAGTATAGGATTTACCCATAGATGGTTATACCAACCCATATGTTCTAACCATGATGCATTAGGAATTGATGCATTTAAATGAGTATTAAGTTCCATAAAAAGATGAGGTGCTATTTTAATGTTATTTTTGTTAGATAACTCAGCAATAACTTTCAACTCTGTGTAGCCTCCTCTCATAATATCAGGCTGAAGGGTGGGCACTTTTCCGCTTTTAATAAACGGCATTAGGTCATGGTGTGTAAAATGATTTTCTCCTCCTGCAAGTGGCGTGCTAATAGAATTAGCTATTTCATGGTATCCATCAAAATTATCTGTCATGACTGGTTCTTCAAGCCATTCCACATTATAGTTTTCAATTGCTTTTCCAAAAGCTATGGCTTCCTCAACCCCCCATCCTTGGTTAACATCGATCATAATTTTAATATCATCACCAAGTTCCTGACGCATATCTCTGACATTTGTGACATCTTCATCGTGCGTAAAGCCCCAAGCTACTTGCATTTTAATTGCTTTATAACCTTCAGAAACAAACTTTTTAGCCTTTTCAATCATACCATCATGACCAAGACCTCTATAGCAACCAGAACCATAAACAGGAAGTGGAGTATCACTTCCTCCCCATAATTTCCAAAGAGGTTGATTATTATTTTTTCCAATGATATCCCATAATGCTATATCAATGGCAGACATAGCCATAACGCTTATCCCCATACGACCTTGAATAAACGTAGCATCCCACATAGCCTTCCAAAGAGATTCAACCTCTGTCGCACTCTTTCCTATTAGGAGAGGTTTCATCATTTCATGAATACACATTTCAATAGTTTGCAGGCCACCCGCAATAGGATGCAAATATCCCATTCCTATTAATCCAGAAGATGTTTCAATTTTCACTATTAGTAAATCTATATTACCAATATCAATAAATCCTATTTTAGGAGGATCTTCATAGGGTACGGAAAGAAGTTGTGTGCGAATATCAGAAATTATCATAACTATTTTTCTCTCTTATTTTAATTTTTCTAGAAAGCTTATTATAGCATCAGTAGTTTTTTTAGGCGCTTCTTGCTGTACCCAATGCCCGGCCTCTTCTATGATTAATTTCCCAAAAAAATTAGTACAATTTTTTCCGGGGTTTTCATACATATCATATCCTTTTATAAACTTTCTTACACTATCTTTCCCTCCTCCAATAAAAAAACTAGGAACTTCTATTTTTAGATTAGATAGTTCTGGAATAGTTTCCCAATCTCTATCTTGGTTGCGGTATCTATTAATAGGACCTCTAAAACCACTATTTTCAAATTCATTAATATAAAAATCTAAATCTTCTTTTGTTAGCCAATTAGGAAATGGGTCTGGATCAATAAGCCCATCTAATAACTCACTGTCTTTGTCAAAATTAGTTCTCACTTTTGCATCATGGCCTTCCGCAGAGATCCAATAATATATTTTTCTTAAGGATTCTCCAATGTCTCTCTCTAATTCTTCTTCTACTACACCTTCTTTTTCGAAATAAGTTTGGTAAAAAAAATTGTCTTTATATATTTGTCGCCACAATTCTATATTAGAGATTTTTCCTCGTCTAGCATGAGGAATACTAAGACCTATTACAGCTTTTATTTTATCAGGATGTAATGCAGCAGCTGACCAGCATATAGGAGCGCCCCAGTCATGACCAATAAGGATAGCGTTTTCTACATTTTCTTCTTTTATGATTCCTATAATGTCTCCCACAAGAGATAACATATCATACTTTTCTACTGCATAAGGTTTAGAGCTTTGTCCGTACCCTCGTACATCTATGGCTAATACTTTGTAGCCTAATTCTGCTATAGGTTTAATTTGGTGACGCCAAGAATACCATGATTCAGGCCATCCGTGTACCATTATAACTAATGGGCCTTCCCCATGTTCTGCCGTGTAAATATTGATATCGTTTAAAGTAAATGTTTTTGTTTTAAATCCATGTGTCATTTTATTCAACCTTATTTTAAGTTTATTTATAAATTATTATGTTAAAAATTTATTTAAATTAGGTTTAAAATAATTTGGACCTTTCATAACTTTCCCGTTTTCATTATAAATTGGCTTTTGATCCTCTCCTAACTTACTCATATTAGACTCTTGAACTTCGTTAAAACATTTGTCTAAGTTTATACCAAATGCATGTCCTGCTCCATAAGTAACATATAAAATATCTGTCAATGCATCGGCTATTTCTATTATATCTTTTTGTTCAATGGCTTCTTTAAGCTCTTCCAGTTCTTCTTTTATTAAAGCATAACGAAGTTTTATTATTTTTTCATTTGGAAATTCTGCCTTCTCTTTTATCTCTTGCCCAAAAGTTTTCATGAAGGCTTTTACTTTTTGAAAATTACTCATAGTGTCTCCTAATAAAGATGGTGCACCTGGTAGGATTCGAACCTACGACCTCTGCCTTCGGAGGGCAACGCTCTAATCCAGCTGAGCTACAGGTGCTTATAGTATTCAATATAATTTATAATATATATAAAATAAGCTTTTATGTTATTAATTTTTGTTTAAAATATTTTTATGAATGAGATAAATGCGAAATATTTATGGAGTTGTATTCAAAAAGCAGGAGATTATTTATCTGATCAATTGCCGTCACATCCAAATCATCCAAAGGGAAGAAATGCCTATGCTCATGTAGCGATATGTATAAAAAATAAATTTAATAATAGTTATAAAGATATTGACGATAATCAATTAAATAAGGTTTTAGATTATATAGAATTTTTAAAAAATAATCCGCAATAATTTGAAAAACTATTCCCATATCCTATCAGAATATCTATTTAAGGCGGTAATCTTTTTTATAGGAATATTAATTTCTCTTTTATATATTTCTTTATTTAGCCAATTTATTTCTTCTTCATAGTTTTCTTTTTCAGTCCACCATACTTTTCCATTTAATTGATCTGCTGGTCTCCATCTATATCCATTACGCCTCAATATAGTTCTTTTATCATAAGGGGCATCTATTGCTTTAATTAGATAATTTGGTTTTGTAGCATACTCTCTTAACACCGAAAAAACAGTTTCATTTCTTTTAGGAAGTGTTTCGGATAATAATGCTAAACAGGCTTCACAATCATTAAAAGCATCATGCCCCTCATAAAACCATCCATAATTTATTCCTAATAGTTCAAGCTTGGCAGAACTAAAACCTTCTTCTAACCAATTTATAGATTTAAAAGTGCAGGCCCACGGTACGTGCTTAAAGCAATCCCAGTGTTGTTCTACCATGGGTCTATCATAAGAGGCGTTATGGGCTATTACTAGGTCAGTTTCATTAATTATTTTCTCGACTGATTTAGAGTCTATTGTTTTATTTAATACCATCTCATTGGTTATACCAGTAATGAGAGATGCTTCTTCAGATATGGGAACTCTTGGTTCTCTCATGCCATTAAAGGCTTTATCCTTATTAATATTTATAATCTTCCCTGAGGAGACTTCGTACTCAAATGGTAAAAGAGCTAACTGAATTACATCATCATATCCAATAGATAGTCCGGTCGCTTCTACATCTAAAACTATTCCTTTTTTTACTTCTTCTGACGAAGCATCATTATATTTTTGAGGTAAATGAAGTTTTCTAATCAATTTCCAATCAGATTGACTAACTTCCGTATTAATAATTTCCGAAGTATCATTTTTATAATGTTTATATTTATTCATAATATTTATACTAAGCTTTCTGGTTATTAATTTTTTTTAAAATATGAAATAAAATCGTAAACCCTATTACTGCAATATTTAAATTCCAAATCACTGTAAACAACATAGTTCCTAGTATAAAAAAAATATCTTTATTGATTAAAGCATTATTTTGTTTATTAAGTAACGATTTAATCCATGATCTAATTGGATCCCAATCAAAAACATCATAAGCTACTTTTAATAAGACTCCTGTAAATACTGCCTGTGGAATTAAC
>DQLC01000019.1 GCA_015660425.1 Alphaproteobacteria bacterium | reverse complement strand
TGAGAGGTCTCCCATTAAAGCAATAGAATGATTATTAGGTTGGCAGACTATTACAGAATTTTTTTCTGCCTTTGATAAAAAATTAGTCCAGGATAATAAAGTTTCTTCTTTATTTAAATCACTCTTCAATGACCCAGATAATGTCCATATTTTTCCTACAACTTTATTTTCATATAAGAGAGGCTTGATTTCATGAGGTAATGTTTGATCTAATAATTCTACTGTTCTCAGTGCATCATGAACTATAGAAGAGTTTAATAATAATAATTCTTCTATAATTTGTGATTCATTTAACATATTATTCTTACTTTAATAAGCATTATTTCTTTGTAGGGGCAGGAAAATCTGCTTTTATATTACAATTATTAGTTTCAGAATCAAAATCACCAGAACATAATAGTTTAAAAGGATTTAATTCATTAAAAGAATACTCACTGCAATTTAGTAATAGTAAAAGCAGAGACAGAAAAAAAATTGTTTTTAATTGAATAATTATTTTACCATGATTTAAGATAATTAAATATCCTTCATATTATTTTATATTAAGTGTTTTTATTAAAGTAAAAATATAGCCATTAAAATCACTAATACAATAACACCTACAGAAGAGTAAGTAGCTAATTTTATAAAATTTTTCCATGTATTTACATGTTCTTCATAATATTTTTCTTTATTATATGACATTTAATTTACTCCGTATTTTAATATTAACTAATTAATTCAATAATAATACAAAAAATAATAATAATAATACATATTTTATTGAAATTTAACAATACTTAATTTAATAAAAATAAAAAAATTTATTTTTAATTTTATAATTTTATAATAATCTTGATTTACGTTAAATACATTGCTAAATGATTAATATAAATATTATTATCAATAAGTTTTACTAAGTTTAATCTTATTATGAAGAGGTGCTTTATTATGTGCAGTTTTCAAACTTTAAAAATTATTTTAAGTTCATTTCTTACTATTTTCCTTTCAAATCAAGCTTTTTCTCAAGATAATGTGGGGGCAGCTCATCCATGGGGGCTAAATTTAAGAGAAGCATTTTCTCCTGTTATGGCAGAAATGGTTTCTTTTCATAATGCTTTAATATGGCTTATTGTAATCATATCATTATTTGTATTAGCTTTATTAGCAATTATAGTTGTGAGATTTAATGCAAAATCTAATCCTAAAGCGAGCAAGACAACTCACAATACTTTTATAGAAATTGCTTGGACAGTTATACCAGTTTTAATTTTAGTTATTATGGCTGTTCCATCATTTAAATTGCTTTATAAAAGCGATGTAACTCCCGAAGCACATATGACAGTTAAAGCAATTGGTCATCAATGGTATTGGTCTTATGAATACCCAGATCATGGTAATTTTACCTATGATGCATGGTTAGTTCAAGATAAAGAAGATATTGACGGCGAAGATAGACCATATACACGTTTACTAACTACTGACACAAGAGTAGTTGTACCTGTTGGTAAGGTTATTAGAGTTCAAATGACCTCTACAGATGTTTTACATAGTTGGGCCGTTCCTTCTTTAGGAGTAAAAAAAGATGCTGTTCCTGGAAGATTAAATGAATTATGGTTTGAAGCGGATAGGGAAGGAATATTTTATGGTCAATGCTCTGAGTTATGTGGAACAAATCATGGTTATATGCCTATTGAAGTTCATGCAGTTTCTGAAGAGGAATTTTTGTTATGGGTTGAAGAGGCAAAAGAAAATTATGATATGGTAGGAAATAATCTTAATTTAGCAAAAATTAAAGAGTAATTTGAGTATATATTTTTAAATTAATAGATGAAGAGGTAAAATATGGCTACTACAACTGATAATCACGATCATACACCAACAGGATTTCGTCGTTGGGCTTATTCTACCAATCATAAAGATATAGGGTCAATGTATATTATATTTGCTATTATTGCAGGAGTAATTGGCGGAACTATGTCAATGATTATGCGAACAGAGCTGGCTTTTCCTGGTGATGGTATATTGGGTGGTGACTATCAAATGTATAATGTTCTGACCACTGCTCATGGCCTAATAATGATATTCTTTATGATTATGCCTGCTATGATAGGTGGTTTTGGAAATTGGTTTGTGCCAATTATGATTGGTGCACCTGATATGGCATTTCCTCGGATGAATAATCTTAGTTTCTGGCTGTTAGTACCATCTTTTATACTATTAATGGCTAGCCCATATGTTGGGGGAGGTGCTGGAACAGGTTGGACTTTATATCCTCCTTTATCCTCGACGGTAGGACATACATCACCTGCAGTTGATATGGCAATTTTATCTATTCATTTAGCAGGTGCATCTTCAATCCTTGGTGCAATTAATTTTATTACTACTATATTTAATATGCGTGCTCCTGGCATGACACTTCATAAAATGCCACTATTTGTTTGGTCAATATTAGTTACAGTATTTTTACTCGTGTTATCTCTTCCAGTTTTAGCTGGAGCTATTACTATGTTACTTACAGATAGAAATTTTGGAACAGCATTTTTTGCTCCAGAACTAGGTGGAGATCCAATATTATTCCAACATCTATTTTGGTTTTTTGGTCATCCAGAAGTTTATATACTTATACTACCTGCTTTTGGAATGGTTAGTCAGATCGTATCAACATTCTCAAATAAGCCTGTTTTTGGTTATTTAGGCATGGCATATGCAATGGTATCTATAGGTTTTGTAGGTTTTGTTGTTTGGGCTCACCACATGTATACAGTGGGAATGGATGTAGATACAAAGGCTTATTTTACTGCAGCTACGCTGGTCATTGCTATTCCAACTGGTATCAAAATATTTAGCTGGATTGCAACTATGTGGGGTGGATCTGTCACTTTTAAAACCCCAATGCTTTTTGCCATGGGTTTTATATTTCTATTTGTTGTGGGAGGAGTCACTGGGGTTGTATTAGCAAATGCAGGCTTAGATACCGTTATGCATGATACCTACTATGTTGTTGCTCATTTCCATTATGTTCTTTCATTAGGGGCTGTGTTTGGTTTATTTGGAGGTTTTTATTATTGGTTTGGAAAAATTTCTGGAAAACAATATACGGAATGGATGGGTAAAGTACACTTTTGGATATTGTTTATTGGGGTAAACTTAACATTTTTTCCAATGCATTTTTTAGGTTTACAAGGAATGCCTAGGAGAATACCTGATTATCCTGATGCATATGCTGGTTGGAATTTAGTAGCATCTGTAGGTGCTTATATTTCTGCAATATCTGTTATATGGTTTTTAATCATTGTATTTAGAACGTTATACGCTGGTAAGAAGTGTCCAAGTAATCCTTGGGGTGAAGGTGCAGATACATTAGAGTGGCAAACTACTTCGCCTCCTCCGTTCCATACATTTGAGGATTTACCTGAAATTAAGTAAGTAATTAATTTAGATGAGGGGTAATTATGGTTTCCTTAAATAGAAGTGAGAAACTGGTAATGAATAGTAATGCGTCAAGTGCAACTGTAAATGATTATTTTGAGCTTTTAAAACCAAGAGTAATGTCGCTTGCTATATTTACTGCTGTTATAGGTCTATTGCTTAGCCCTAATAATATACATCCTTTTTTATCTATATTTTCTATTATAGCAATAGGAGCAGGGGCTGGAGCGGCTGGTGCTATAAATATGTGGTATGATAGAGATATTGACCTAATTATGGATAGAACTAAATCTAGACCCATACCTTCAGGAAGAGTTAAGCCAGAAGAAGCTTTGACTTTGGGTATAGTGTTATCTATTTTTTCAATAATTTTGCTTTTTGTGGCTTCTAACTATGTAGCTGCATTTTTTCTATTTATATCAATAATATTTTATATTTTTATATACACAATATGGTTAAAAAGAAGCACCCCGCAGAATATTGTTATAGGTGGAGCTGCTGGTGCTCTTCCACCTGTAATAGGCTGGTTTGTTGTATCGCAAGACTTTAGTATGTTTCCTGTTATTCTTTTTATGATAATTTTTATATGGACTCCTCCGCATTTCTGGGCTTTATCTTTATATCGTTCAGATGATTATCAGAGAGCTGGAATTCCAATGTTACCCGTAGTTAAAGGTAAAAAAGTAACAAGACTTAATATCATGCTTTATTCACTTTCTTTATTAGTAATAGCACCTACTCCATGGTATCTAGGTTATTTGGGTAATATTTATGGATTACTTACAATTTTATTAACATTAATATTTATTTATTTTTCATGGAATGTATATAAACAAAAAGTAGGATCAGAGCCAATTTTGTTTAAGTATTCTATACTATATTTATTTCTTTTATTTATGATAATGCCAATAGATAAATATCTATATATATGGATAAATTAGTATGAAAAAGAAGCAAATCAATTCACAAAAAGATAAATTAAAGAAAAAGAATTGGATGATAGCTTATCTAATAATATTTATTATTTTAAGTATATATATTATATCCTTTATTAAGATTGGTAGATAAATTTGGTACAGAATAAAAAAATAAGATTTACTGTCTTTTTAGTTGTTTCAATAATAATAGGAATGGTCAGTCTTACTTATGCAGCTGTACCTTTATATGACTTGTTTTGTAGAACTACGGGTTTTGGTGGGACACCAGTAGCAAAAAAAGATGATGTAAATGGTGTAAATATTGAAAGTATAAATATTAAGGTTCAATTTAATTCTGATGTCGCTAGAGGGTTAGAATGGAAATTTCTTCCTGTTGAAAGACAAAAAATTGTTAAGACAGGTAATAATACTTTAGTATTTTATAAAGCAAAAAATTTATCTAATAATAAAATAACTGGAGTTGCTACATTTAATGTTACCCCTTTAAAAGTAGGTAAATATTTTTCTAAAATAGAGTGTTTTTGTTTTGAAGAACAAACTTTAGAAAGTGGAGAAGAAGTAGAAATGCCCGTTAGTTTTTATATTGACCCTGAAATAGCTATTGACCCTAATACACAAGAAGTTAAAACTATTACATTATCATATACGTTTTTTAATACCGATGAAAATGAAAAAAATAAAGGTAAAATAAATAAAAATACTACTGCACAAATTCAATAAATTAATATAATATATTAAGAAATAAATATAAGGAGTTAAACAATGTCATCTAAAGCAAATCATCCATATCATCTAGTTGATCTAAGTCCATGGCCTTTAGTAGGGGCAATATCTGCATTAGTATTAGCTGTAGGAGCAATTATGTATATGTATGAGATAGATAATGGTATTGTTTTAATTATCGGTTTTTTAATGTCTTTAGGCACCATGGCTGTATGGTGGAGAGACGTAATAAGAGAAGGTGAACATGAAGGGCATCATACTACTACCGTTCAATTAGGCCTAAGATATGGTATGGCTTTATTTATTGCCTCTGAAGTAATGTTTTTTGTTGCTTGGTTTTGGGCATTCTTCGATGCTAGTTTATTTTCTGGAGAAGCCATACAAGTAGCAAGAGTTGAGTTTACTGGAGGGCACTGGCCTCCTCAAGGTGTAGAGGTTTTTGACGCTTGGCATTTGCCATTAGTTAATACAATAATATTATTAACTTCAGGCACTACTGTTACTTGGGCGCATCATGCACTTAAAGAAAATAAAAGAGGTGGTTTAATTTGGGGTTTAGTATTAACAGTATTACTAGGCTTAACATTTACTGCTATTCAAGCCTATGAATATGCACATGCAGCATTTGGTTTTACAGATGGAATATATTCCTCAACTTTCTTTATGGCGACAGGTTTCCATGGTGCTCATGTAATAATTGGTTCTATATTTTTGATTGTATGTTTAGGCAGAGCGATGGTGGGTCACTTTAAGCCAGACCATCATTTTGGTTTTGAAGCTGCGGCTTGGTATTGGCATTTTGTTGATGTAGTTTGGTTGTTTCTGTTTGTTGCGGTGTATTATTGGGGAGGTTTAGGCGGCACTGTACACGGTGGATAGTGAGGAAAGAAGAATTAATACTAATAAAAATTTAATATCAAAACCATTATTTATAAAAGTTTTATATGGATTATGTCCAAATTGTTCTTATAGATCCGTTTTTAAGAGATTTATTACGATTTTAGAAATTTGTCCTCATTGTGGTATAGAACTAAATGCCGAAAGAATAGGAGATGGTGGTGCATGGTTTACCATGCTCATAACAAGTATAATAGTAGGTTTTGGTGCATTAATATTAGAAATGAATTTTCATCCCAGTTTATGGTTTCATATAGTAATATGGCTACCTATTATTTTATTATTATCAATATTTATATTAAGACCATTTAAAGCTTTATTATTATGTCTTTCCTATAAAAATAAAGATTAGGAAAAATTGTGAATATAAATAAATTAACAAAATCTCTTATATTTAGTTCATTAGCTATAATAATATTAATCTCATTAGGTACTTGGCAACTTGAGAGGTTAAGGTGGAAAACAGAGATCATATCTTCGATAAATAATCATATATCTTTGCCCCCAATAGAAATAAATACATCAATAATTAATGATATTAAAAATTATAATTATAGGCGTATTAAGCTTAATGGTTATTATTTATATGATAAGTATATAACTATCTATTCAAAAGTGCTTAATGGTAAAGTGGGTAGACATCTAATTGTTCCTTTTAAAACACAATTTGGGTATATTATAATTAATAGAGGATTTATTCCAGAGGATTATAAAGTTGATCCAAGTATAGTTAAACAATCAAAAGAAGTGTCAATAAATGGCATAATTAAATTTCAACAAAAAATTAACTATTTTACTCCAAAAAATAATTTGATTAATAATGAATGGTATTATGTAAATCTAGATGAAATAAGTACTTATTTTAATATCTCATTAAACGACTTTTATCTCATGGAAGAGAATAATTATAAAGACAAATATCCTGTCGGTAGCCAGTTTTATCTTAATATACCTAATGATCATTTACAGTATGCTATTACTTGGTTTTCATTGGCCATAGCTCTGTCTATTTTTATGCATTTGTTATGGAGAAAGAATGTTAGGTAAAGTAGCAGAAAATAAATTTGTATTTAGCCTAAAGATTTTATCAGGTTTACTATTACTACTGATTTTTTTTCAAATTTCCTTAGGTTCAGCTGTGCGTTTAACAGGCTCTGGTTTGTCATGTCCAGATTGGCCATTATGTTATGGCTTATGGTTTCCTGATCAAGATAAATTATCAAAAATATCTGATGTAAATTTTGAATTCTATCAAGTCATGCTGGAATGGATTCATAGGTTTAATGCGGCCGCATTTATTACTCCTGTTACATTGTTAGTGTTTTTTGTGGGTTTAAAAGTTACAAAGGATAAAATAAATCAAATAATTTTATACATAATTATACTCATATTAGCGTTACAAGGACTAATGGGAGGGTTTACAGTATTTGATAAAAATTCTCCTTGGTCTGTTGCTGTACATTTAGGCCTTGCATTAAGTTTTATGTTTTTAGTGTTAAAAATATTTTTAGTATCTTTGAATATAAAGTTAGTATCAGGTATACCGTGCATTACAAAAAAAATATCTACTTTAATTGGTGCTATTATAACTGTGTTGGCAACTATGTTAATGGGAGCAATAGTTTCAAAAAGCGGATCTTCATTAGCTTGTGATATTTGGCCTCTATGTTCAAATGACGGTGTTAGTATATTTCAGCACAATAAAATCATTCATTTAAGTCATCGCATTTTAGCTTTAATATCAGTTATATTTGTATTTTTAATCGTTAATTTCTTTAAGGATGTTGTGCAATATAAAATCATTTTCGTATTAAGAAATATATTAATCTCACTAATAATTCTTCAAATTTTAATAGGTGCTACAGTAATATTTACAGAATTAAATTTATTTATTGCTATGTTGCACCAAGCAATAGCAGTTATATTATTTATAGTGCTTTCTTTTTTATTTTGGTTTACTTTACAAAGCAATTTTAAACGTAATTAATAATCAAATTTACAATACATTATATTTGGATAATACCTTGCATTATATTTCTACAAGAAATGAACATAATAATTTTACTAATAACTTTAGTAAAATTATTATGGAAGGCCTAGCTTCAGATGGTGGGTTATATATCCCAAAAACATTTCCAAAATTCTCTACTAGTGAAATAGATAATATGGTTAATATGGATTACACAGAACTATGTACAGAAATTATATCTAAATATTGTGGATCGTGTCTTACTAAAGGGGATATTAAAAAAATTGCAATGGATTCATATAAAAATTTTGGAATAAATGATGTTGCTCCAATGATAAATATTGGATCTGATATTAATATATTAGAATTATTTCATGGACCTACATTAGCATTCAAAGATTTTGCTCTTCAGTTCTTAAGTAGAGTATTTAACATATTTTTAGAACGTGAAGATAAGAAAATTACTATCATTGGAGCTACGTCAGGTGATACAGGATCTGCTGCAATTGAAGCATTTAAAAAAAATAGTCGTGCTAATTTAATTATTTTACATCCTAAGGGTAAAGTGAGTGAATTTCAAAGAAGGCAAATGACAACTGTTAATGCCGACAATATATTTAATATTGCAATAGATGGAAATTTTGATGATTGTCAGGCGTTAGTAAAAAAACTATTAGTGGATAAAGACTTTAACGTAAAGCATAATTTAGCATCTATTAATTCTATTAATTGGGGAAGGGTATTAGCACAAGTTGTTTATTATTTTTATTCTTCTTTTAAATTAATGAAGAATAAAGAAGTTAAAGTAGTTAACTTTTCTGTACCAACTGGAAATTTTGGTGATGCGTATGCTGGATATGTTGCAAAAAAAATGGGATTGCCTATAGAAAAAATTATTATTGCTACAAATAGTAATGATATATTATCTAATTTTTTTCAAAATGGTATTTATAAAATATCAAAGGTTGTTCCTACTTTAAGTCCTTCCATGGACATACAAGTAGCAAGTAATTTTGAAAGGTTATTATATGAAGTTTTAGATTTTGATTCAGCTTTAGTAAGACAATATATGAATGAGCTAAATAATGTTGGATCATTTAAAGTTAGTAAGGAAAAATTAAAGACTTTAAATAAAACTTTTCTAGGTTTATGTGTTAATGATCAATTAACTCTAGATAGAATTAAAACTACTTATAATTATACTAATTTAGTAATAGATCCACATACAGCTGTAGGTTTAGAGGCGGCTTATTCACAAAAGAAAAATTTAACGGGTCCTTGCATAGTTTTATCTACAGCACATCCTATTAAGTTCTCAGATGCTGTAAGCAGAGCTATAAATACTGTTTCTGAACTTCCAGTCAAATATAAAAGTATACTTACTTTAAAAGAAAAATATGATTCTATGCCAAATAACTTGAATATACTTAAAAAATTTATAGCGTCAAAATCTAATGTATAGTTTAGTTATAATATTATGGTAAGATTATTAAAGTGACTGAATATAAACTTAAATCTATAAAAACTAAATCTTTTAAAGGCAATCGCTTAAAAAAAATAGCTTATGCCTTGAAAGGTTATTTCCCACATAATTATATTGAAAGCCCTAGAGTTATTATAAGGTATCCTAAAAGAAGAGATTGGAAGGCCTGGGTAAAATTAAGACAAGAATCTTATAATTTTTTACAAAAATGGGAACCTTATTGGGAAATAAATCAATGTAATAGAAGTAATTATATGAGACAGTTAAAAATGCAAAGGACAAAAGCTACTTATGACTTAGCGTATTCTTTTTTATGTTTTAGAAAGGATAACAAAGATTTACTAGGTGGAATTAATATTTCTAATATTCAACGTGGTGTTATACAGACTTGTAATATTGGTTATTGGTTAGGAGAAAGAAATATAGGGTATGGCTATATGGAAGAGTCTATTAAAGCTATTATACCGTATATATATAAACAGTTAAAAATTCATAGAATACAGGCATTGACATTAGAAGAAAATATTGCGTCTAGAAAACTAATAGAGAAAGTTAATTTTAAAAAAGAGGGGGTTCTAAGAGAAGCAATGAAAATTAATAATGAGTGGAGAGATCATTTAATTTACTCATTATTAATAAATGATAATCAAAAATATTAATTTAACTTTTCTTAATCTATAAAAATAATGCAAAATATATTATATTGTCTAGTATTTATAAGCCTTTTTTTCAATATAAATACATCTTCTTCAGAAGAATATAATACATTAAAAATGGATATGGTTGATGTCAGTTTTATTTCTACTTTAACCAAGATTAATAAAAATAATTTTTATATTGGTCTAGAATTTAAATTAAAACCTGATTGGAAAATATACTGGAGGCAACCTGGTGATTCCGGTATGCCGCCAACATTAGATTTTAGTTCATCAAAAAATCTCAAGTCATTTGAATTGCAATGGCCATATCCAATAAAAGAATTGGAAGCTGCAAATATATTAACTAATGTCTACAAAAATAATGTTATTATTCCTATAAAGTTATCCGTTATAGATGTAACAAAAACTTTATATTTAAACACAATGTTAAGTTTTCAGGTTTGTAAAGA
>DQLC01000075.1 GCA_015660425.1 Alphaproteobacteria bacterium | reverse complement strand
TCTTATTTTCTAACTGTTGCTCTCGCTTTGCTGCTTCATGTTTTAGTAACTTATACAGTATTTTTAAAGTTTGTAGGAAAAGTTTCTCCTATGCTTTTTTTAAAAAAAATGCGTACAGCAGTAGTTTTTGCTTTTAGTACAGCTTCATCTAATGCAACTATTCCTGTTACCTTAAATACAGTCGTAAAAAGATTGGGAGTTGATAAAGCAATTGCATCTTTTACTGTTCCTTTAGGGGCTACTATAAATATGGATGGAACAGCTATTATGCAAGGCGTAGCAACCGTTTTTATAGCAACAGTTTATGCTGTTGATTTATCCATAGGAGATTATTTAGCTGTTATTCTTACGGCGACCCTTGCCTCTATTGGAACGGCCGGCGTGCCTGGAGTGGGGTTAATTATGCTGACTATGGTATTAACGCAGGTTGGGCTCCCCGTAGAAGGAGTGGCATTAATAATTGGTATTGATAGATTACTTGATATGATGAGGACAGCTGTAAATATTACGGGAGATAGTATGGTATCTGTCATTGTAAGTAAGTCCGAAAAGAGTTTTGATGATTCTGTATTTAAAGATCCTAAAGCCGGTATATAATTATAATTCTATTAAGTTTTCTTCCATTGACCCCCATTCACTCCAAGAGCCATCATAAACTTGCCAATTATTTTTTCCAATAAGCTCTAATGCAAATCCTAATACGCAAGCTGTAACTCCAGAACCGCAAGTTGGTATAGTGGTTTTATTAAAATTAAATTTATTACTTTTAAGTATCTTGATAATTTCATTTTTTTTTAAAAAGTAACCATTTTTATCAATAAAAAAATTAAATGGAATATTTATAGAATTAGGAATGTGTCCTTTTCTAAGTCCTGGCCTTGGTTCATCCTCTATACCTTTAAATCTTCCAATGGATCTAGCATCTACGATTTGATACTCATTGCTATTTAAGGAATCTGTTATAGCTTTATGAGTAGCTAATAAATCTTTGTTTTGTTTAGCTTTATATATACTCTTTGTTACCTTAGGCATATTTTTACTATCTGGCCCATAAATTTCTAGCCAAGCCTTTAATCCTCCATTCAAAATAGACACATTTTGATGTCCAAATAATTTACATAACCACCAGGCTCTAGGTGAAGTTCCTATTCCATCACGAGAATATATTATAATATGGCTTTTATTATTTATGCCTAGTTCTTCCATATTATTTTCGAATTGTGATTCAGTTGGTACGGTGTGTGGCAAATCTGAGTCAATATCACAAACTTTATCAATATCAAAATAAAGTGCATGCGGTATGTGTGTATTTTTATATTCAGCAAATGCATTTCTATTTTGATTAGGCAAGTACCATGATGCATCCAAAATAATAATATTATTTTGCCATGTCCTATTTTTATATGACTTGATTAATTCACTAGCTTCAACTAACAATTTTTAATATCCCTATATTATATTCAGCTAGGTTTACCTCCACCATTTTTTCTCATACCTTTTTGAGGGTCATAACCTATAGTAGCAAAAGAAAGAAATAATATTGTGCAAATTAAAGTAACTATTAAACCTGGGATATATACTTGCCCAAGTGAAGCCCATCTAACTAGTTCAACTCCATAAGTAAATGGGTTAATGTTAGCAATCCACCAAACAAATTCTGCACCATTATCTTTTAATCTCCATAACGGATATAATGCAGAAGATATAAAGAACATAGGAAAAATAACAAAATTCATAGTGCCTGCAAAATTCTCTAATTGTTTTATATATACAGATATTAGTAGGCCTAATGCCCCTAACATCATTCCAAACAAAATAGTTGCAGGTAGGATATATAACCACCCTATTATAGGTGTCGAAAAATTAACCATAAGATTAATTATTGGAAGACAAATAATTAAAAAAACATAAGCTTGAAGAACAGATAAAAAAGTGCCAGATAATAATTTTGCGGTAAGTAGATACCAGCGAGGTAAGGGGGCGGTTAACAATAATCTCATGACCCCCATTTCTCTATCATAAACCATCGATAAAGAAGATTGCATGCCACTAAATAGTAGGACCATTCCTATAAGGCCTGGAATAATATATTCAAAATAATTAACATTTTGAATAGGGTAGGGATGATTTAATCCAGGGTCTACTCCTGTTACAGACCCAACACCAGCGGCAAATACAAATAGCCAAAGTGCTGGTCTAACAAATGCTGATAATAATCTACCTTTTTGATGAAAAAACTTTACAGTTTCTCTATATGTAAGTCCACGTAAAGCTAATGATGCATGTTTTATTTGCAAAATATTCTCCCCATTTAATTTGCACATTTACTTGTTTTATTGTCCATGCCTATTGTATCTAAATTATTTTCACGATGAACAAAACTACTTAACGGCGCTATACTAGTAACCCAGTTTTCTGTGGAAAGCATAATAGGTTGTCTTAGTTGCCTATTCCATGATCTAAAATTTAAAACAGGTCCTTTAGAGCCATCTAATTTAAACTCTTTATTAATAAAGGCGTCATTAAAAGAAAAATTTTCATTATCTTTAAATCTCACTATTGCTTCAGCTATAGCCCTCATAGCAACCCATGCAGCCCAATCTTCTTCAGTCATTCTTCTTTTATGCATTCTCTCAAATCTTCCATGTACTTGTGGTGCGCCATGTCTTAAATAAGACCAATGCCAGGCACGAGGTATCAGTCCTGAAGATCCAATTACTATTGCTGGATTATGAGTGGCAAATGGAACTCTATAACTAAATTCTTTTAGAGTATCTGCTATATATACAGCGTCATATTTTGCAGAGCCAGTTAAAAAATCTAGATCATTTTGTTCTCTAGCTCTAGGATCATTACCTAAAACAAAATTTCTATTGTCTATAATTTTCAAACCAAATTGTTTTGCAGATTCAATAAAAGAATTTGATTTCAACTTGTCAATTTCGAGAGGACCTGTAAGTACTAAAATTTTTCTCCATTTTTTTTCTGATAAATATTGGGCTAAACTATCAGAAAGCATTCTTTCGCTAGGAATTGTATGAAATAAATTTTTATTACATTTTGAAGACCTTAACTCATTATTTTTTGAAGATACATTTATAGATGTAATATTAAGTTCAATTATTTTATTAGTTATTTTTAATAATTCAGAAGCTGGAAAATCTAATAAAATAAATTTTATATTATTTTCTAAAATATGTTTATATATTACTTCTGCACTATCTTCGTTATTTTTTATTCTCTTTTTTACTAGATTAAATTTAACTTTAGACATTCTTTGAAATGGCTTAATATCTTTTAACCCTAATTCAGCTCCTGCAATTGGTCTTTTATAAAGTTGGTTAGCATTAGAACGAATATCAACAGGATGAACCCCCCATATATCATAGCGAATATCTTTCTCTAGATCATAATAACCTATATTAAAAACTGGATTTTCTTCTGCGCTTAAAATATTAATAGGGATAAGGCAAATGAAAAAAATAGTTACTCTTAAGAAAAATAATTTCATTTATTCAATTATCCTAACGGTATGTGGTGTTCTGCCTACTGCAATAGATTTTATAGAGGCTCTTTTTTTAGTATCTATAATTGAAATATCATCACTATTGCCATTAGTAACTATTAAAGTTTTATCATCTGAAGTTATAGCTGCTCCCCATACTCTGGATCCGGCTAAAATATAGTCAATCACTTTATAAGTATCTGTCTGTACTACAGCAACATGTTTTGATCTACCTAAAGTGATATAGGCTAGATTTCCATCATTACTCATAGCAAAATCAACTGGGGTAATTTCTGTGCTTCTAATCCCTTTTTTTACAAATTTTATTGTGTGTATTACTTCAAAGCTATTAGTATTAATTACACTAACTGTTCCACCTAGCTCATTTGTAACCCAATACTCTTCTCCATTTTTTGTGAATGCACCTCTTCTTGGACGATTTCCTACTAAAATTTCTTCTATTATTTTTCCTTTTATAGGGTCTATTATAATAACTGTATTAGTACCTTCAGATGTAATAAATACAAGCTTACCGTCAGGAGAAAAATTTACACCTTCTGGTTCAATACCTACATCTTCTATCACTCTTATAATTTTACCTGTTTTAACATCTATAACGGTAGCTTCATTATCATCTTCATTAGAAACTACCACTGTTTGCCCATTCGGGCTTATATCAAAAATTTCAGGATCGTCGCCTGTTTCCAAGTTTCCAATAATTTTCAAAGTATTCATATCTATTATATTAATAGTATCATCTTCACTTGCCGCTACTAAAAGGCTATTAGAGTTTGCAACGTAATGCATATCTCTTGGCCTATTGCCACTATCAATAGTAGCAATAATTTCATATGTTTTTAAGTCAATGACAGTTATATTATCACTACCTTCATTGGAAATAAGAATAGTTTCTGCATGAGTACTAAAAGAGATTATTAGAGCACTTATAAACCCTAATTTAATTATATTTTTATAAATAAAATTAATAAATCTCATAATATTCTTTCCTTTTTAAGAGGTTAAAGATACGAATGCATCATGCAGAGTATCTTTATTATATTCTTTAGTAATATTTTCTGGAGTATCTTTTTTTATAATCTTACCTTTATCTAGAATGATAACTGTGTCAGCTTTTTCTGCTTCATCAACTAAATGTGTTGCCCAAAGAACTGCCATTTTTCTTTCTTCTTTTAACTTAATGATATAATCTAATAAATTCCTTCTACTTTGAGGATCTAGTCCCACGGTTGGTTCATCCAATAAAAGTAGCTTTGGTTTGTGTAATAAAGATCTTGCTAATTCTACTCTACGTTTCTGTCCTCCAGATAGAGCTCTGACTTTATCATTAATTCTATCAGATAAATTAACTTGTTCTAACTCAACTATTACTCTTTTATTAAACTCTTTGTCATTAATCCCATGAAGATTACTATGGAATTTTAAATTTTCCATAACTGTTAAATCCATATCTAAGGTAATTTGTTGAAATACAACACCTATATGAGCTAAAGCATTTATTGCCTGATTTCTCATATTAAAATTATTAATTAAAGCATTACCTTTATCAGAAACAAATAATCCTGTTAAAATTTGAAATAAAGTAGTTTTGCCAGCACCATTTGGACCTAGTAGAGAAGCATATTCTCCCTCTGATAATGAAAAACTAACTTCATTAAGCGCTTTAATTGGACCATATGATTTGGATAATAATTCTATATCTAAAATTATATTTTTCATTATTTCTTTCGTTTCCTTATATTATATTTTTCCAGATAAAATTTCTGGATGTTTTTTGATGAGTTCAATCCTTAAATTTTCCATTTGATCATCTTCTGTTTTTCTTGGTCTCTTCATATTTATTTTAAAGTCATGTATGACCTTGGAAGGACCTTTTGAAAGAAAAAGAATTCGATCACTTAGATACATTGCTTCCCTTAAATCATGAGTGACAAAAATTATAGTATTTTTCTGATTCTCCCATAATTTTATTAACATTTGTCTAAGTAAGTTTGCTACTGTAAGATCAAGAGAAATAAAAGGTTCATCCAATAATAATATTTTTGGTTTATTAACAAAAGCTCTAGCTATTGCAACTCTTCTCTGCATGCCACCTGATAATTGAGAAGGAAAAGCATTCATATATTTAATTAAACCCATTTCATTAATTAGTTTTTCACTATGAGCTATTTCTTCAGAAGTTTGATTAGTAACTATAGATACATTTTGCTTCACAGTTAACCATGGCATTAATCTAGGTTCTTGGAACATATAGCCTATTGGCCAGTCATTTGGAATTGTTCCATCTTGATATTTAATCACTCCCTCTACTTTATTATCAAGGCCAGATAGTAAATTTAATAGAGTAGTCTTTCCGCAGCCTGAGGGGCCAACTAAGCAACATAATTCACCTTGAGGAATAACAAATTTCATATTTTTAATTGCGTTATTATATGTATTTTGATTTTTATCTTCATAGCTTTTGGTAATAATATCTACAAATAAATCATGAGGCTTTTTTATGACATTTTTATTTAGGTTGGTCTCCATTTGTTTAGCCTCCTTTCTATTGGACTGATAATGGCATATTCTACAAATATCATTACTGTGACAAAAGATAATGTATATGCAAAAAGAGATGCTATATCAAATAAGTTGAAAAACTCATTCAACTTAAATCCTATTCCATTACTTCTTCCTAGAAGCTCAACTACTAGTACTATCTTCCAGATAAGAGAAATTCCACCTCTAGCAGCGGCCATAATAAATGGGTATAGTTGGGGAAGAAAAAAATTTATAAATTTCTTTTTATAACTTACCTTAAATACATCGGCGACTTCTAATATTTTTCTGTCAATAGCTCTTGTGCCTTCTCTAATAGTAACTAATACATTAGGTATTTTATTAAGTGAAACGGCAGTAATTGCAGCAATTTCATTAAGTCCAAACCAAACATAACATAATATAATGATGACTAAGGCTGGTGTGTTAAGCAGTAAGATATGCCATCCATCTAACATTATATTAAGATTTTTTTTTGATCCCATAGCAATTCCTAATCCTGTGCCAATTAACATAGCAATAGTAAAAGCTAATAATACTCTCCAAAGTGTTATACCTAAATGATAAAGCATCTCACCATAGATCATTTCATTAAAGAAAATAATTAAGACCGTTTTTGGAGTGGGTAATACATCACTTTTTACTAATAAAGCTAAAACCTCCCAAACTAATATTAATAAAACAAATGAAAGAATTCTTACATTTATAGAGTTTTTGAAAAAGTAATTAGTAAACTTATTTTTTATTATATTATTGAACATTATTTTGACCAAATCACTCCTTCAGAAAGCTCTTTACTGTTACCAACTAAATCTTTACCTCCAATTTCAGCTAATATTTTAAAAGCATTTCTAATAGCTGATTTGTATTCTGATGCATTGTTAGATGGTATGCCTTTTCTAAAGCCTGCTTTTAGAGCTTCTAATGTGCTAGGGTTTTTTGCCCCTGTAATTTTTTGTATTCTTATCCATTCTTGATCATTAGAGTTTAATATTTCACGAGCTTCTTCAGATGCTGCGATAAAACCTTTTATAGATTCTTTGTTTTTATTTGCCCATTCTTCGCTAAAAACGTATCCAATTAAAGGTAATGATTTTCCTATACCGAGCTTAGGCAAAACGTCTTCTACTGAAATTATTTTTCTAAAATTTAAAGCTTTCAATCTTGCTGTATAATTCCAATAATTTAATGCACCATCTAATTCACCTTTTTGTATCATGCCATTTATAAGTGGTGGTGCAGCATATGCTGGTTTAATGTGTTTGGCTATATCATATCCTAAAACTTTCATAGTATAAGCCCTAATTAAAATCCAGCTTTTATCAATACTCCCTCCAGCAATACCTATTTGAGTATCTTTTAAGTTACTTAAAGATGTTATAGGACTGTCATTTGGAACCATTAATGCACCAGCTGCTGTTGAATAAGGTATTAATGTAAAATCTTTACCTTTTTCTCTTTGCCTACTAACCCAAACCCAGTCGGTTACAATCATGTCCACTGCGTTTGACATAAGGGCAATAGCAGAGGCATTTTTATTGGTTAAATAAGTAATATCAAGTTCAATGCCATACTTTTTATCTAAATTATGTTCTTGAATAACATTTAATTCCCAATTAACTGTTCCATATTTTAACACCGCTAATTTAATATCAGTGGCCATTAATTGGCCAGAAAATAT
>DQLC01000117.1 GCA_015660425.1 Alphaproteobacteria bacterium | reverse complement strand
CTAACCTCAGCAGCAAAGGAAGAAGGACTCATAGAACCCGCATATCTATCCAACTGAAAATCACGTAATTTAACCCTAAACGGAACGCTATAATACTTTGAGCCATAGGATAACTTGAAATTCAAATCATCAATAGCAAACACTTCATTATCTCCTTGATAACCCTTACCCCCATACAGAGTAATCACCTTTTCTTTTCCGTCTGAAATTACTTTCACAATTAAAGCATCTTCTGCTCCATCATTCATTACATTAGAATTACTGACTGCTTGCATTTTAGCATTTTCCAATACTTCCTTCAATACAAAGTTCAATCCATTAGCCGTATGTAATGTTCTTGTGTTCATTGTAAAATCAGTAATAGCTAAAAAGTGGTCAGTCACACGAGTATCCATACTCATAGTCTCTACCTCATAAGGAGAGTTACACATAATTACATCAATGGCTGAACTTAAGTTTATTGCTCCTTGCAAAGGGTTATTAAAAGTAAACGCCTCCCCTTTAATTACTCTTTGTTCCTTATCCTTTAAATATTCTGATTGCATTCCATTTTCACCAGGAACAACAATATGTAGCATTGCAGTTCCATCTTGAACATTTACAAATAAAGAATCCTTTACATTGGGCAGGAAATCAGAATATTCAATTCTAATATCATGATCTTTAAAATTAGGTTTTAAAGAAAAATAATTTGATGGAAGAAAAGGTAGGTTAATGTGTTTTAATATTGGTGTGTGGTCACATGTTTTTGTAATTCCTGAAAGCAATAACTTTTCAGGATGATTAAGTTGATGGATTTTATCATTAATATGAATTTGCAAAAAAGTATCGTCAGAAATAAACTGATCTGTACTTTCGCCTTCACGAATATGCATCATTCCTTCATACGAAATATACCTAGTAATTCCTGCACCAATCAAAATAAGAATAAACGATAGGTGAAAGGTTAAAGCCGCTATCTTTTCTATACGAAATAACTTATATTTAATGAGGTTATTAATTAAGGCATAGGTTAATAAAACAAATATCATCTCGAACCACCGAGCATTATAAATCAATGCCTTTGCTGATGTTCTGCCAAAATCATTTTCAATAAAAGTAGCATAGCCAATTGAAAACACAAATAATAAGATAAGAGTACTCATTAATTGCATTGAAGAAAGGAGCTTTATTATTCTATTTATCATATCTGAAAATTAGAGCGCAAAATTACGAATTATTATTAAGTTTGTGTTTAAATTATTTTAAATGAAAAATATAATTTTAGTGGGCTCTGGAAATGTTGCTACACACTTAGGGATTGCATTACAAAACTGCAATTATAAGATAGTACAAGTGTATAGTAGAAGCATTGAAAATGCAAAAAAACTAGCTCAAAAACTAAATACTAATTTCACAAATGATTTAACACAATTAAAAACGGCCGATTTAATAATTGTAAGTGTGAATGATGATGCCATTTCCACTATATTATCCAAACTAAAAAATACGACTATTGTGCATACATCAGGTAGTATAGGAATAGATGTTTTTGAACCAAACTTTTCTGATTTTGGCGTATTTTATCCACTACAAACTTTTAATACAAATATTGAGCTTACAATTTCAGAAATTCCATTCTGTATTGAAGGAAACTCCAAAGCATTTGAAAAACAACTAGTTGAAATTGCAAAAAACCTATCTAGCAATGTGATTACAATGAATTCTGCACAAAGAAAACAATTGCATATTGCAGCTGTATTTGCTTGCAATTTTAGTAATCATATGTACTCTATTGCTGATGATTTATTAGCAGAAAAAGATATTGATTTTAAGCTATTATTACCACTTATTAATCAAACTGCCAAGAAGCTAGTGGACAACAAGCCCTCTGAGATGCAAACTGGTCCTGCTAAACGAAAAGATATAAAAATAATCCAGGAACATATTAATTTTATTCAACAAGAAGATATTAAAGAATTATATCAGAAAATTAGCAATAGTATTATAAAAACACATGAGTAGAATTATTTCCTTTTTAAAACTTATTAGATTAAAGAATTTAATAATTGTTGCCCTTACTCAATTAGTAATCAAATTCAGCTTAATTAATCCTTTTGTAGATAATTTTATCTTATCAAACACTCAATTCTATCTTTTAGTTTTAGCAACAGTTTTTATTACTGCATCTGGCTATATTATTAATGACATTTATGATGTAGCTACTGATACAATAAATAAAAATCAAAAACGAATTATCGGAAAATCAATAAAATCCAGAAATGCTATTAGTTGGTATATCTTTTTCAACTTAATAGGATTATTGCTAGGATGCTATATTTCCTACATTGTAAAAAAACCTGTTTTTGGGTTAATATTTTTCTACTGTATTTTTAGCTTATGGACTTATTCCAAGTACATGAAAAACTCCTTCCTTTTAGGAAATCTACAAGTGTCATTTTTAACTACACTTAGCATTTTTAATGTAGCATTATTCGATATGATCCCAAATGGGATAAACATAACCAATGGTGAATTAATGATTTTTAAAATCATTTTAAGTTACGCGGCATTTGCTTTTATCACTACATTTATTCGTGAAATCATAAAAGATATGGAAGATATGGAAGGAGATAAAAATATCAATGCACAAACCCTAGCTATTACTTACGGAATTAAAAAAACAAAATGGATTGCATTAGCATTTACAATACTTACATCTTTTGGGATTGCCTATTTTCAGTATTTCCAATATAGCATTATTAGTAGTGAATTTGAATACGAAATTTCTATTTGGGGAATAAATAAAATTGCCATCTTCTACACTTTCTTTCTGCAAATACTATTCCTATTTTTAGGGTTCAAGATTTATCATTCTCAAGGGAAGACGGATTTCTATTTCATTAGTCAGCTTTGTAAGTTTATTATGATAGTCGGGATTTTATCTATGCCGTTTTTCACCTATTTACACTTAAACTAAATGATAAATGAACAATTAAAGAAATTCACTATAATCCTAGGCTCTGCATCACCAAGGCGCAAGGAACTATTATCTGATATTGGATTGGAATTCAGCATACAAACTACTCACAAAGAAGAGGGTTATCCTGCAAATCTAAAAGAACATAAAATTGCTGAATTTTTAGCAAAACAAAAAGCTAAATTTTTATCAGAAAGCTTAAGTAAAACAGATTTACTTATAACTGCCGACACAATTGTATCTTTCAAAGGAAAACTACTAAACAAACCTAAGAACAAAGAACAAGCATTCAACACTCTTAGTAAACTTTCAGGAAATACACATAAGGTAATTACAGGTGTGTGTATTAAAAACCATCAAAAAGAGATTTCTTTTTCTACAATAACACTTGTGAATTTCAAGCAACTAACCAGAGAAGAAATATATTATTACATCAATAATTTCAATCCATTTGATAAAGCTGGTGCTTACGGAATTCAAGATTGGATTGGAAAAATTGGAATCAAAAGCATTGAAGGTTCTTATTCAAATGTAGTTGGCTTACCTACTACTGAAGTATACCAACAGCTAAAATTATTTATTTAGGAAGTAAATTTCTTATCTTTGCGACAAAACCAAGAAAATGTTAAAAACCATATTAATCTTTAAAATATTTCTAATTTGTATAATTATTCAAGGATGTACTCCTATGAAAAAAATCACATATTTGAATGACGGCCAAGTTGGAGAATGGAATGTGCCACCTGTACCACCAAAACATCATTTGGAAATTGGTGATATATTAATGATAAAAGTAATTAGCAGAAATGAAGAATCCAATGATTTATTTAATATTGAAAATAATACCAATAGCGCAAATCCTACCTTAACAGCCGCAAACCTTTATTTAAATGGTTTTACGATTAGTCAAGAGGGAACAATAGACATTCCTAATGTAGGGAAAATTTTTATCCTAGATCATACCCTTAAAGAAGCTGAAGAGACCATTTTGAAAAAAGCAGAGAATTATCTTATCAATCCCTTTGTTGTAGTAAAGCTAGCTAATTTTGAGTTTACAATTTTAGGAGAAATAAATGCCCCAGGAAACTATCCTGTTTATAAGGAAGGTTTAACGATATATGACGCCATTGCAATGGCGGGAGACATAACAGATTATGGAAATTTAAAAGAAGTAAAAATCATTCGTTCACATAAGAATAAAAAACAAATCTATCGCATTGATCTCACCGACTCCAATGTATTGACATCAGACTTTTATTACTTAAGAAATAATGATTTAATCTATATACAACCTTTAAAATTTAAAGGATTCAGAAAATCACAATCACAAGTATTACTATCTACATTAACGACAATTGCTGTATTGTTTAATGTGTATTTAAAAATAGCCGAATAAAATGCAAGAAAAACAAGTAACTCAAGAAGAGACCATTGATATAAAAGTTCTTATTTTAAAATACTATCAGTATTGGTATTATTTTGTGATTTCTATTTTATTTTTTGGTTTTATTGCTTATTTAAACAACCGGTATACAATACCAGAATACAGTGTTTCCACTACCTTGTTGATTAGGGATGATAATAACACTCAATTGGGAGCCGAGAATCTATTGGAAGGGCTTGAACTATTTAGTGGGAAAAAGAATTTAAATAATGAAATAATTATTCTTAATTCATATAGTCTTTCTGAACAAATTATAGAAGAGCTTAATCTTGGAATTTCATATTTTCAACACGGATTTCTTCAGACAAATGAATTATTTAACAATTCTCCCTTTAAGGTAAGTGTTGATTCAAATCATCTTCAACTTACAGGTATTGATTTCCAGATTCATCCTTTAAATAGTGAGAACTTCACCCTTTTCGCATCAGCTGCGGATAAATACCCCTATAATACCTCAACTAAGAAATTTGACAAATCATTAATAGCAGATTTTGATATAGAAAAAGATTATTCCTTTAATTCGGTTATTGAATCTAATTTTTTCTCATTTTCTATTATTAAAACAGAACATTTTGATCTGGAAAAAATACTTGAAAGTGGAAACTCGTTTTCATTTAAACTTCATCAAACAGACAGGCTTTGCCATAAATTAATAGATGCAGTAATGGTTAGTCCAATCAAAAAAGACGCTTCAATACTAAAGTTAAATATAAAAGGAAGAGCCCCTAAAAAAAATATTGAAATTCTGAATAAACTTACTGAAATTTACATCAAAAGCGGATTAGATGAAAAAAACTTAATGGCTATCAATACCATTCGTTTTATTGATAATCAATTGACTGTTATTCAAGATTCATTGTCGTATATTGAAAATCAATTACAGTTATTTAAATCTAACAACCCTAATCTTACAATTGTTGATAAAGATTATGGAACCTATTTTCAAAAACAAAAACTAGACAATACTTTATCTGAACAATCAGTAAATATTAAATATTACCAGTCATTATTATCCTATTTAAAAAATGATAATAATGCCAACAGTATTGTATCTCCTACATCAATGGGGATTAGTAATCCGGAATTGAATAGTTTGATTAATCAACTCTTGCAATTGTATGCTAAAAAAGGGGAGCTAAAGCTAACTACAACAGAAAAAAATCCTACTTATATAGCTATTTTAGCTCAAATAGATCATACCAAAGAAACTATAATTGAAAATGTTAGAAATCTAATTGCTTCTGCGTCTATTTATGAAAGAGATTTAAAATCAAGAATTAATACATTTACTTCAAGCATTAATAAATTACCTGAAGCTGAAAAAAACTATTTAATACTAAAAAGAAAACATGAGTATAATGAGCAAACAGCTATTTATTTACAACAAAAAAGATATGAAGCATCATTAGCTAAGGCAGGAACTGAATCAGATCATAAAGTTATTGACTCTGCAAGATTAGATAGTGAAATACCTATAAAGCCAAAAAAAACCTTAGCTTATTTTATGGCTATTGTCTTCGGGATGCTACTCCCAATTACTTTTATTTCTTTAAGGGATTTCTTTAGCGACACCATTAAAAGTAAAGCTGATCTATTAAACAGTACAAAGATTCCTATATTAGGACTTGTAGGGCATAGTGATAATGCTAAAAGTCTAATCGTTTCAACTTCATCAAAATCAATCATTGCAGAATCATTCCGTGCTTTGCGAACAAATATTCAATATCTAGCAGCTGATAAGGTAAAAAAGATCATTACCGTAACTTCATCAATTGGAGGTGAAGGAAAAACATTTACCACTATGAATTTGGCGGCTATCTTTGCATTATCAGGTCATAAAACCATATTAATTGGTGGAGATTTAAGAAAGCCTAAATTACATGAAGATTTTAAAGTTGATGCTGCAAAAGGATTAAGTAGTTTCTTAATTAATAAATCTGAATTATCTGAAGTGATTGAAAAAACTGAAATTGATACTTTAGATGTTATTGCCTCAGGACCTACTCCTCCTAATCCTGCTGAACTTTTGGATAGCACTAAAATGAAAGATCTAATAAGAGAATTAAATAAAACATATGATTATGTAATTATTGACACTCCTCCTATTGGATTAGTAACTGATGGTGTTATTCTTATGCAATATTCTGATGTTAATTTATATGTAGTAAGACATAATTACTCTAAAGCAAAAGCTTTAAATATTATTAATAGTTTATATACTCAGAAACAAGTTAAAAATGTACATATTATAATAAATGACTTTAAACAATCTTCATCAGGTTACGGATATGGTTACGGATATGGTTACGGATATGGTTACGGGTCGTCTGGATATGGATATTATGAAGCTGATGATGAGTAGTCACTCTTTCTTTACCATCTTAATTCCTTATAAAAAAGATGACTAATAAAAAGATTCCTTATTTTTTAGCTTTAGTACCAATCCTATTTTTAATTATCTTACTTTCGATAAATGTAGTAATGTATGATGATCCCATTGGCGGATCAAATCAATTAGCCTTGTTATTTTCTGGAGCCCTAGCTGCTGTTATTGGACTTTACTATGGTAGTAAGTGGGGAAATATCATGGACGGTATTGGCCAAAGCATCAAATCAGTAGTGCCTGCCATAATTATGCTTTTACTTATTGGTTCATTAGCTGGAACTTGGTTGATTTCTGGAGTTATTCCAACAATGATTTATTATGGCCTACAAATATTGAATCCCACAATTTTCTTATTTGCTACCGCAATAATAACCGCTATTGTATCCCTTGCTACCGGAAGTTCATGGAGCACCATAGCAACAGTAGGAATCGCACTTTTAGGAATTGGAACAGCAATTGGATTACCATTAGGATTAATTGGTGGAGCTATTATTTCAGGGGCTTATTTTGGAGACAAGATGTCTCCCTTATCAGAAACAACTAATATGGCTGCTGCCATAAGTGGGGTTGATTTATTCGACCATATAAAATACATGATGTACACAACTGTACCCTCCTTTATCATCACTTTAATTTTATTTTTAGGAATAGGATTCTATTTCACCACTGATATCTCATCAGAACAAATTGAAAAAGCCTTAGGTGTTATTTCTACTAAATTTACTATTACACCTTGGTTATTTTTAGTGCCTATTGCAGTTATTATTATGATTATAAAAAAGGTAGCTGCTATTCCTGCTTTATTTTTTGGAACTTTATTGGGCGGTATATTTGCTGTCTTATTTCAACCAGAAATAGTTATAGAAGTATCAGGAACATCAATAAACAATATCAGCTCTTATTATATGGGCGTTATAAATGCTATGATTGGTGATGTTAACTTTACAACAGTAAATGGCAGTATAAATGACATCTTTAATGTAGCAGAAGCAGATAGATCTGATTTACTAAAATCAGGAGGAATGTATGGCATGCTTAACACGTTATTACTTATCTTTTGTGCAATGACATTCAGTGGGTCAATAGAATCAACTGGACTATTAAGGAGAATAGCAGAACCAATTATAAAGTATGCGCAAAATACTGGAAGCCTAATTGCAACTACTGCTAGTACTTGTATCTTTTTCAATATCACAACTTCCGACCAATATATGAGTATAGTTGTACCAGGTCGTATGTTTGCCGATACCTATAAAGAAAAAGGATTGGCTCCTGAAAATTTAAGTAGAACCTTAGAGGATAGCGGAACAGTTACTTCAGTACTTATCCCTTGGAATTCTTGTGGAGCTACACAATCTGCAGTATTAGGTGTGGCTACTTTAGCGTATCTACCCTTCTGTTTCTTCAATATCCTCAGCCCACT
>DQLC01000061.1 GCA_015660425.1 Alphaproteobacteria bacterium | reverse complement strand
TCTTTCTGCAATTTTAAAATCTACATGGCCTCTAAATTTATTACTTTCTTTACCGTCTATGTTTGTGTGGCTTCCTCTAGTAAAACTAGTTTTTATTAAACTGGAACCTTTTGATCTAAAAGATCTATACTTAGTTTCTATAATTGGTCCTTCATTACTAGTCATAGTTGGTGTAATTGTTAAATCATTGTGATTTGATAATGCATAATAATAAGGTTGAGAATAACTAAATCCAAATATAGTGTTATTGGTTAATTTAGGGCTCAGTAATCCAGAAGTTTTTTCTGTTGAGGGATCAGCATGACTAATATAAGGTATATAGAATATTGGTAGGCCATATACATCAAGTATTACGTTTTCATAGGCAATGATTCCATCTTCAATATTTTGTTTAGACTTTAAAGCTCTTAATTGCCATATTGGAGGCTCTGTTTTGTCATCTTCACATGGCTTACATCTTGTATATATAACTTTTTCTAATTCGTTCCCATTTATGTCATCTCTTATTATGAGGCTTGCAGACAAAGATGAACCATCACTTAATATAGAATTAAAATTTTTAATAACGCCTTTTTTTAAGTCTCCTTGTAATTCCATTTTATCAGAAAAGAAAATATTATCTTTACTATCATTTAAACTAACATTCCCTTCTGCTAGAATATAATCATTTACTTGATCATATGTTACTTTGTCTGCTCTTAAAACTTGAATGCCATTTATTATTTCGACATCTCCTATTGCAGAAATTAATGATATTTCATTGTGATATTCAATGTAATTAGCAGTTAAAAAACTATTTTTAGTTTGTATCTCTTCTGCATAAGAGAAATTATTAAATATTATTAGAAATATTATAAAATTATGTAATAGCTTCAATTTTTATTTATCCATCTTCTAAATATAGTAATATACTTGTACTTAAAAATATTGGTATAAGAGCAGGAATCCAGGCTGCAAGAAATGCAGGTGCTTGGGAACCTTGTCCTAGAGCAGCTATTACATCATTTAAAAAAAAGATAACAAATGCCAAGATTATAGCAATAAATAATCTTTTTCCTATACTATGTCTTCCTAATGGCTTTACAGAAAAAATTGCACCAAGGAGAACCATCCCAATTAGAAAAATAGGAGTAGATAGCATTTTATGTAAATAAATTACATGTTTTCTTGAGTTAAAACCTGCCTTTTCAATAATTTCTATAAATTTTTTAGTTCCCCAAAAAGAGATTGTTTCTGGTCTAGCAAAACTTTCTTTTATTTGTGAGCTTGTTAGCTGAGTTGGTAATTGTAATTCTAAAAAATCTGATGTTTCTAAATTTTTATTTGTTTTAATTCCTTTATCAATTTTCCAATAACCCTCTTCCAATTTAGTGTTTTCGCCATCAATTCTTTCATAAAACTTGTTATCTTCAGTATATCTAAAAATAATTACCTTATTAAGTTCCATTTTTATAGGATCTATTTTATTTGCATGAATTATAGCAGTTTTATCTCCTTCTTTTTGATGCAACCAGAACCCTCCTCCGGATATTTGTAAATTATTATTATTTTTTTTTAAATATTTGTTGTCTAATTGTATTAGTTTTGTTTGAGTTACAGAGGTAATAGAGCTAAATACTGTTACACTAAATATTCCTATAAAAAATGCTAAAATAACATGTGGTAAACAACAGTGCCATATATTTAATCCAGCAGTTCTTGCTACAATTAATTCCGAGTTTTTGGATAGTCTTAATAAAGAAATCATTGCTCCAAAAAATGTTGCATATGGTAGTAATTTTTGAATATTAATGGGTATTTTAAATAAAGTCATTTTAATGCATATATAAAAGGCATCATTTTTAAAATGAGAAGTTTGTTTACTGTATTCAATAAATTCACTCAAAGATGTAATAAAACATAAAATCATAAGTATAGTAAAAAAATATACGGAAGCATGTCTTAAAAAATATATCATCAAAGGAGAAAATAAATAGTACATTTTAGGACGATCTCACATTATATAATATCTTCTCTTTTATTTTTTCTGCTTTATCTGAAATTAAAAATATTATAAATAATAAAATTATAAATACAAAAATATATATAAATGGAATAAGGTTGGGGGATTGGATCATCAATTGTGGAACAGCAATAATATAAATTTGCATAATTAAAGCTGCACTAATTGAGTAAAATAAATTTTTCATAGAGGTTTTTCTATTAAACTTTCCTATAATTGATGTTATTGCACCAATTAACACCATTATTAATATTATTAAAGGGGTCATAATTCTTTTATGGGCTTCTGCCTTAAATTCTTTTTTATAGAGTTCATTGATATCTTTATCAGGGTGAAACAACTCATAAAAATTTCTTTCGCTTGCTTCTTTAAACCTAGGTGAAGTATCTTTATCATAATGGCTTATATTTAAAGTATATTCATCAAAATATAAAATAGAGACGTTTTTATTCTTAGAAATTTCTTGTCTATTACCATTTATTAGAGCAAACCTAGCACCATTTTGTGTAGTTATAATTTTTCCATTTTCAGCAATAATGCTTATTGTTTTATTTAAATCCCTTTCGTCATGGATCAAAATTCCTTGGAAATTACCAATTTTATCTCTTTCTTTTATAAAAACAGTTAGTCCAGGAATGGGCGAAGAAAATACTTTTTCCTGAAATAGAATAGAGATATAATTATTTCTAATATTATGCTGTAAATTTTTAAATTTATTATATGCATATGGAGAACCATAGTTTTCTAAAGAAATAGATAGAACTCCCAAACTAATTCCAAATATTACGGCAGGTAAAAGTATTTTAAAATTATTCATTCCTGCAGATTTCATCGAAATTAATTCAGACTCAGTATTTAACCTTAAGTAAGTAATTAGAGATGCTAAAAATGCTATAAATGGTATTATAGTAGCTAGGAGTTTAGGAATAATTAGAATCGTAAGATTAATAAATATATTAACAGGTAGTCCTTTAATAACAATAAGCTCTATAAATCTTAAAGATTGAGTAAGCCAAGCAATACCAGTCATGCTGATCATAATTAATACAAACGGACCTAGCAATTGTCTATATATGTATATAATAAATAAATTCAATTTTTGTTAGATCCATATAATATTTTATTAGCTTAATTATAAAAATATGTTAGTTCTAAAACTAATATAAAACTAACGATTATTTTTTTATAAAAATATAGCATAATTTGTTTTATAAGAATAATTAATAGCTATGAAAGGAAATTAAATGTCAATTAAAGTATCTTTTGTCTCTAAGTCTAAATCTAAAAAAGGTTTGTTATTAGCTATTCTTGATGAGTCTTTAGAATTAAGAGGAAACCTTGCCAGTTTGGACAAAGAATTTAAGGGAATTATATCTAGTGCAATTAAATCAAAATCGTTAAATACAAAAAAGGGAAGTTCTTTAAGTTTGTTTGCAAATAATGGAAAAGTAATACAAGAAATTTTAGTATATTATGTAGGCAGTATAAAAAATTATGATATTGATAAAGCAGATAGAATTGGGGGTGGTTTATTTTCCTCTATTTCTAAGTCTGTTTCTAATTTAACAATTTATTTTGAACCTAGTAAAAAGGTTAAAATTAATAAGGAAGAATTAGCAGCAAGAATTATTCACGGAATAAAATTAAGATCATATACTTTTTATAAATATAAATTAAAAAGTAAAAATAATTTTAATAAGTCGCTTAAAGAAATTGAAATAATAACAAAGGATCCTGCATTAGCAAAGGTGTATTATTCCCCTTTAAAAGCTTTAGAAGAAGGTGTTTATTTAACGCGTAATTTAGTTTCTGAACCTGCAAATATTTTAACTCCTAAGACTCTTTCAGAGGAAGCATCAAAATTAAAAACTTTGGGAATAAAAGTTGAAGTTTTAAATTTGGCACAAATAAAACGTTTAAAAATGGGAGCTTTACTTGGAGTAGCTATGGGTAGTGCTAATGAACCTAGAGTGGTAAGTATGAGTTGGAATGGCACTAAAAATAGTAAATCTAAGCCTGAAGTTTGTTTTGTGGGAAAAGGAGTTACATTTGATACTGGTGGTATATCTATAAAACCTTCCGGTGGAATGGAAGATATGAAATGGGATATGGGGGGGTCAGGTGTAGTAATTGGCCTTATGAAAGCTTTAGCTGGAAGAAAGGCAAAGGTTCATGTCTCAGCTGTTGTAGGTCTAGTCGAGAATATGCCTTCAGGAAAGGCTCAAAGACCAGGAGATGTAGTTATAGCGTCATCTGGTCATTCTATTGAAGTAATTAATACTGACGCAGAAGGAAGATTAGTTTTAGCTGATGCAGTTACTTATGCCATAAATAAGTTCACTCCAAAAAGATTGATAGACTTAGCAACTTTAACCGGCGCTGTAATAGTAAGCTTAGGTCCTCAACGGGCTGGGTTATTTAGTAATAACGATGAGTTAGCTAATAATATATTTGCTTCTGGAGAAAAAACCGGAGAAAAGGTTTGGAGAATGCCAGTGGGAGAAGAGTATGATGAAGATATTAAGTCAGATATAGCAGATATGAAGAATGTGGGCTCTGGAAGAGGAGCGGGAGCAACTTCAGGAGCTAAATTTATTGAACAATTTACTCAAAGTCTTCCTTGGGCACATTTAGATATTGCAGGAGTAACTTGGGCAAAAGGTAATTCTGAACTATATCCGGCCGGAGGTACAGCCTTTGGTGTTAGGTTATTAAATACTTACGTTAAAGATTGTTTTGAATAACTTTATAATTTTATTAAATTAGAGAGCATAAAAAAATGGAAAGAACATTATCTATTATTAAACCTGACGCTACAAGAAGGTCAATAACTGGTAAAATTAATGCTATGATAGAAGAAGCAGGACTATCAATTATTGCTCAAAAACGTATTCGTTTATCTGTTTCACAAGCAGAAGAGTTTTATGGTGTTCATAAGGAAAGACCTTTCTTTAAGGATTTAGTTGAATTTATTACTTCTGGACCTGTTGTTGTCCAAGTCTTAGAAGCAGATAATGCCATACCTTTGTATAGAAAAACAATGGGTGCAACAAACCCATCTGAAGCAGAAGAAGGAACTATAAGAGCAGCACACGCAGAATCAATAGAAGCTAACTCAGTTCATGGTTCAGATAGTGCTGAAAATGCAGTAATTGAAATAAACTTCTTTTTTGATCAGGATGAAATAGTAGGATAAATGTTGATTTAAGGTTTATTTATCCCAAATTTTATTTTCTTCAATTATTATAAGATCTTTGTTGTCAGTTTTGTCTTCTAATTTACCAACTATAGAAGCTTCTTCTCCTTGTTTAATAAAATTTTTCAATACTTGATTCGCTTTATTAGATTCAACTATGATACACATGCCTATTCCACAATTAAATGTTTTTAGCATTTCATTACTTTCTATATTTCCTATATCTTTCATCCAATGAAAAATTTTATTAGGTTTAATTTTTTTTCCGTTTATTACAGCAGTTAAAGAATTAGGAATAACTCTTGGTAAATTATCTATTAGGCCACCTCCAGTAATATGAGCACATGCCTTTATATTACCTAATTTATGTTCATTAAGTATAGACTTCACGTAGATTTTTGTTGGTGTAAGTAAATGTGCACCAATAGATTTTTGGGAAAAACCTTTAATTTTTTGATTTAAAGAAATATTCTTCTTCTTCAATATTTTTCTTACTAATGAGAATCCATTTGAATGGACGCCAGAACTTTTTAGAGCTATAATAGTATCTCCAGCTTTTAGACTATTTTTTGGTAGGAGGTTATTTTTTTCAACAGCTCCTACAGCAAATCCTGCTAAATCATAATTATTATTAGTATATATATCAGGTAATTCAGCCGTTTCTCCGCCTATAAGGGCACAATTTGCAAGTTTTACTCCAGTAGTTATTCCTTTTATTATCTGTTTAGCTATATTTAATTTTAAATTGCTAGTAGCAAAATAATCTAAAAAGAAAAGAGGTTCTGCTCCTTGAACTACTATGTCGTTAACACTCATTGCTACTAAATCAATTCCTATAGTATCGTGTTTGTTTACTTCTTTTGCAATAAGTAATTTTGTGCCTACTCCATCTGTAGCTGCCACAAGTATAGGGTTCTTATATCCGCAATCTGCGAGGTTAAATAGTCCTCCAAAGCCTCCTATTGACCCCATAACTCCTAATCTATTAGTTTGAGTTACCATAGACTTAATATCTTTGGCAAACTTATTTCCAACTTCAATATTTACTCCTGCATCTTTATATGTAAGATTTTTTGAAGTTGTTTTGTTTTTTGATTTCTGCATATTTTATATTTATCCTATATTTAAATTTTTAATAAGACGATACTAGATATATATAGTTTTGCAATTATAATGGTTAAAGATGATTAAAAATATAAAATATTTTATATATAGTTTAAAATTACTATGCGGTTTCATTATATTATTGTGTGTATTAATATTTCATAATACTGGCAATGCAAACGATTTTTTCTCTGTTGATAATATCAATATAGATATTATTTCTGAAGATATTAAGTTAGCTAGATACGATGCAACACAAGCAGCAATATTATTAGGTTTAAAAAAGTTACTTTCTTGGAAATTAAATAATGAAGATTATATTTTAATTAAATCAATTTTAAAGGATAATAAAGAAATAGATATTAAGAACTTTGTCACAGGGTATAAAATTCATTATGAGATATTATCTAATATGAATTATAAAGCCGAATTTTCAGTATTTTATAACTTAAACGAAATAAGTAAACTGTTGAATAATTATAATATCTCTTTCCATGATAATATGGATGTCAAAATTATGAATTTAAATGCTAGTTTTAATGATTTTCAAAATTGGCGACTATTAATTAACAATCTAAATAATATAGATGAGCTCATAGAGTATAATATTTTATCTCTCTCCTATAATAATGCATTAATTCAGGCTAGTATAAATATAGAAAATGAATCTTCTTTATTTAAAGTTTTTAATAAATCTAGAATTGACATACAGAAAAGATTAAGTGTCCATGATGGATATCATATAAGTTTAATTGATCTTAATAAGAGAGTTATAGAGCCTTTAGGTCTGGAACACAAAAATTATAAAAAAGACTCTTCTATTTTATTAGCAGAGTGATAGATTTATAAGGAGAAGATTATTGTTATTAAATAAAAATAATATTGTTTTTTTATATATATTATTATTTTTGGCATTTTTATGGTTAGTATCTGCAATATTGTTACCATTTATTGTAGGTATTTTGCTAGCTTATATTCTTAATCCCTTAGTAATAAAATTGGAAAGTATAGGATTAGCTCACTTATTTTCTGTATTGATTGCTTTGTTTATAAGTTTATGTTTTTTCTTTGGAGGGTTTATATTTTTAATTCCAGTGTGTATTGAACAATTTAGTATTATTATTTCAAAATTTCCTTTAATTTATGAACATTTACTACATTTTATTGATGATAAATTTCATAATATTTTAAATGATAATTATTTAGATTCTTTTAAGAACATTTTATCTACTAAAAGCAATGAATTAATTGAAATTTTAATAAATATATTTAGTGTTTCCTTTGGTAAGGGCAAGGCTTTATTAAATATTTTAGGATTAATTATAATTACTCCTGTTGTCACTTGTTATATTCTTTATGATTGGGAAAAAATTATAAAATATGTAAGAGATAATATTCCAAAAAATTATAAAAATACTATAGATAATAAATTGCCAAAAATAGATATAGTTTTGTCTTCTTTCTTTAGGGGGCAATTTATTGTTTCTTTAATACTTATGATATTTTATTCTAGTTTTTTATCTATCCTTAAGATTGAAGGTGCAATAAGTATAGGATTTATGATAGGTATTTTATCATTTATTCCATTTTTAGGAACAATTATAGGGTTAAGTATAACATTATTATTTTCTCTAATACAATTTAGTACTTTCTCAATAATATTCTATATATTGGGAATATTTGTTGTTGGTCAATTTATTGAATCTTATATCTTAGTCCCCAAATATATTTCAAAAAATGTTGGGTTACATCCTTTAGTAGGAATGTTTGCTCTTTTAGCGGGTGGTGCTGCGTTTGGACTTTTGGGTGTTTTGATTGCTATTCCTTTAACTGCAGTTTTATGTGTCGTATTTTTAGAAAACAAATCATAGGGTAATACTTAAATGAATAGTTCTGTTCAGCAGCAGTTAATATTGAATCTAAGGTCTATTCCATCAATGGGTAGAAGTGATTATTTTGTGAGTGAGGTAAATAAAGAAGCAGTTGCTTGGTTAGATACTTGGCCTAATTGGACCGTATTTGGATTAATAGTTTGTGGCCCATTAGGTTCTGGAAAGAGTCATTTAGCTCAAGTTTTAAAGACATTATCCCAAGGAGAAATTTTAGAAGCGACAGATATTTCAGATGGAAATATTGATAAACTTTCAGAAAAAAAGTGCCTTATAATTGAGAATATAGAGTTGTTGAAATCCGAAATATTATTATTTCATCTTTACAATATGCTAATAGAAAAAAAACATAATTTAATGATTACCTCTGAGCTTTCTATATCTCAATTAAATTTTGAGTTGCCGGATTTAAAATCAAGATTACTTTCTATGCCTCAGATTAATATAAGTTTTCCTGATGACAAATTGTTAAGAAACTTATTAATTAAGCAATTTTTAGATAAAGGTGTTTTAGTTGAAATGGATGTTATTGATTATTTAATAAAAAGAATTGATAGATCTTTTGAAGCTATACCTAAATTAGTTTCTAAAATTGATTTTAAATCTATAGAAAAAACAAAAAAAATTACTATACCTTTTATTAAAAATATTATTAAATTATAATCAACTTTAGGAGAAATGTATATGGATATGGGGCTTCAAGGAAAAAATGCGATTGTATGTGCTTCTAGTAGAGGTTTAGGTAAAGGATGTGCTAAAGCTTTAGCGTCTGAAGGGGTTGATTTGGTTATTAATGGTCGAGATCAAGAAGTATTATCATCTACTGCTAACGAAATAAGAAATGAGTTTGGTGTACAAGTCATAGAGTTTTGTGCAGACATAACTTCTAAAGAAGAGCAAAGTAAACTTTTAAAACTTTGTCCTGCACCTGACATTTTAGTTAATAATGCTGGTGGCCCTCCTCCAGGTGATTTTAGAGATTGGGATAGGGATGATTGGATGAATGCGTGTATAGCAAACATGTTCACTCCAATAGAACTAATTAAGTCCTATGTAGATGGAATGCAAAATAGGAAATTTGGAAGAATAATTAATATTACTTCAAGTTCAGTAAAGGCACCTATTGATATTTTAGGCCTTTCTAATGGTGCCAGAAGTGGATTAACAGGATTTGTTGCGGGAATAGCTCGTAAGACAATTATAAATAATGTTACTATTAATAATATTTTACCAGGGCCATTTGATACAGATCGGTTAAGAAGCGGTTTTAAGTTTATGTCCCAGAAAACAGGTCAAAGTGAAGAAGAAATTAGTTCAGCTAGAGCAGCTGGAAATCCTTCAGGTAGATTTGGTACACCAGATGAATTCGGTGCAGCATGTGCATTTTTATGTAGTAGTCATGCGGGATATATTACTGGACAGAATCTTCTTCTAGATGGAGGAGCTTATCCAGGAACTTATTAAGGTAATATTATATTTATTCTATTATTACAGAGCCATCTTTAACTGTAAGAGTTAAGCTTCCTTCAATTAATTTTAAGGCTGAAGACCCGAATATTTCATATCTCCAGCCTTTTAAAGCTTTAACATCTTTTTTACCTTGAGCTATATGCTTGATATCTTCTCTATTAGCTATAAGTAGAGGCGAAATATTATATTTTTCAGCACAACTTAATAAAATAATCTTTAATATATCTATAACAGCTTTGGATACATTGTTGTTTTTAACATTATTATTTAACCAATCTGTATTATTATTCTTTTTTCCCGTCTCTATACTTTTTAAAATAAGAGTTTTATGTGAACTATTCATATATTTTAGGTTCATTCCTCTTAATTTATCAAGTTCCGCTATATCTTTTGGAGGATTTTTGGCTAATTTAATTATTATATCATCTCTCATGATCTTATTTCTTGGAACATTTAGACTTTTTGCGAGTTCTTCACGTATTTGGGCAATTTCTTTAAAAACAGACATAGTAATTTTATTAGAGCTAAAAAACTTAATTCTTTTCCAAGCATTAGCTGGCTCTGTAACATATATACTTAAATCAAAGAATTTATGAATTTCTTCCTTAATCCAATCTAAACGATTATTTTTAATCATTTCTTCACATAAATAAGTATAAATTTTTGAAAGGTGTGTTACATCAGATATAGCATAATCTATTTGTTTTTTAGATAACGGTCTTACCTGCCAATCAGTAAATCTAGCACTTTTATCTAAATTTATATTAACTATATTATTTACTAATGATTCATAACTTGCTGAATCTCCAAAACCGCAAGCCATAGCTGCAGATTGTGTATCAAAAATTGGTTTAGGTATTTTATTTAATATGTTAAATATTATTTCAAAATCTTGTCTTGGTGAATGAAATACTTTAAGTATTTTTACGTTTAAAAAAAGTTCGTAAAGAGGCTGTAAATTTATATTTTTTATTAAAGGGTCTATTGCCCATCCATTCCCCTTTGAATCTCCTATTTGAATTAGACAAAGTTTTGGGTGGTAATATTTTTCTCGTATAAATTCTGTATCAACGCATATAAATTTTTCTGATTTTAGTTTATTACAGAGATCTAATATCTCATCTGATTGGATTATAAGCGTCATTTTAAAGGAATAGCATTAGATTTGTTTGTAATCAACAAAACTAAATATATTTTGGTTTGAAATTTTCTAAATTTTGTCTAAAAGTTAGTGTATAATATTTTATATTTTATAAAGGATAATTATATGCATCTTTATCGTTCACATAATTGTGGGGAAATATTACCTAAAAATGTAGGTGAAGTTGTTAAATTATCTGGCTGGGTTGACCGTAAAAGAGACCATGGTGGATTATTATTTATTGATTTAAGAGATCATTATGGAGTAATTCAATTAGTAATAGATAATGATAACCCTTTCTTTAAAATATGTGAGGAAACACGATTAGAAAGTGTAATAACCATTTCTGGTGAGGTGGTAAAGAGGTCTGATGAATTAATCAATAAAAAGCTTGCTACTGGAGAAATAGAAGTAGCTGTAAAGGAATATAAAATAGAATCTTCCTCTGAAACCCTTCCTATGCCAGTGTCGGGAGATCATGACCTTGGAGAAGAAATTAGGCTTAAAAATAGATTTTTGGATTTAAGAAGATCTAAAATGCAAAGTAATATGATACTACGATCTAAAATAATTTCATCTATAAGAAAAAGGATGACAGAAAGCGGGTTTAATGAATTCCAAACACCTATTTTAACTGCTTCATCTCCTGAAGGGGCTAGAGATTTTTTAGTCCCCTCACGCTTAAACCCAGGAAAATTTTATGCTTTACCACAAGCTCCTCAACAGTTTAAACAATTAATAATGGCATCAGGTTTTGACCGTTATTTTCAAATTGCACCCTGTTTTAGAGATGAAGACGCCCGTACAGATAGAAGTCCTGGAGAGTTTTATCAATTAGATATGGAAATGGCTTTTGCTACACAAGACGATGTTTTTAACGCTATTGAACCCGTGCTTACAGGGGTATTTAAAGAATTTTCTGATTGGGAGATTACTTCTAATTCATTTCCAAGAATTACATATAAAGATGCAATATTGAAATATGGAACAGATAAGCCTGATTTAAGGAATCCTTTAGAAATATGTGACGTAACTCAAGCTTTTTTGCATGAAGGTGTAACATTTAGAGCTTTTAAAGAACAAATAGATAAAGGGTCTGTTGTGAGAGCTATTGCTGCTCCTAATGTGGCAGAAAGACCTCGTTCATTTTTTGATAAGTTAAATTCTTGGGCACAAGATCAAGGACAACCAGGATTAGGGTATATTTTGTTAAGTGGAGGAGAAGCTAAGGGGCCTATAGCTAAATTCTTGTCACAAGAGGCAATTCAAAATATAAAAAATAATGCTAATGCAAAAGATAGAGATGCCGTTTTTTTTGTATGTAATAAAGTTAATGAAGCATCTAGTTTCGCTGGAAAAGCTAGAATGAGAATAGCTGAAGAAATGGATATTATTGAAAAAAATATTTTTAAGTTCTGCTGGACTGTAGATTTTCCTATGTATGAGTTGGATGAAAAAACTGATTCTATAATATTTAGCCACAATCCTTTTTCTATGCCACAAGGAGGAATGGAAGCGCTTGAAACCAAAGATCCTTTAAATATATTGGCTTGGCAGTATGATATAATATGTAATGGTATAGAGCTCTCATCTGGGGCTATTAGAAATCATAAAACTGAAATTATGGAGAAGGCATTTAGTATAGCGGGATATAGTATTGAAGATTTAAAAAATAGGTTTGGCGCTTTATATAATGCTTTTAAATTTGGAGCACCTCCTCATGGAGGCATAGCTCCAGGAATAGATAGAATAGTAATGTTGTTAGCTAATGAACCAAATATTAGAGAAGTAATAATGTTCCCAATGAATCAACAAGCACAAGATTTATTAATGAATGCTCCTTCTGATATTGATGATAATCAATTAAAGGAGCTTTCATTAAAAATTAACAAACCTAAAATTGTAGAAAAATAATCAATCTGAAACTTTTACTAAAAGTTTTCCAAAGTTTTTTCCATTCATAAGGCCTATAAATGCTTCAGGGGCCTTTTCAAGGCCTTCAACTACATCTTCTTTATAAATTATCTTTCCTTCTTTTATCCATTTTGCCATTCTTTCTAAACCTATATGATATTTTTGTGCAAACTGAAATACCAAGAAACCTTCGGTTGTTGCTTGGTTTGTCAACATAGCTCTATGCGTTCTAAGTCCTGGTTCTGGAGCAGTTAAATTATATTGTGATATTACTCCGCAAACAGCTACTCTCGCATAGTTAGCTAATTTATTAATAACTGAGTCAGTAATTCTTCCTCCTACATTATCAAAATAGACATTCACTCCATTTGGACAATATTTATCTAACATTTCATCAATATTTTCATTTTTATAATCTATTGCGGCATCAAATTTTAATGTATTTGTTAAATAATCGCACTTTTCTTTTCCTCCTGCTATTCCTACTACATGACAACCTCCAATTTTTGCAATTTGGCCTACAAGCTGACCTACAGCTCCAGAAGCTGCTGATACGACTACTGTATCACCAGGAATAGGTTTTCCAATATGTAGTAAACCAAAGAAAGCTGTCATGCCAGGCATGCCCAATACACCAACAGCTGTTTGAATTGGCGCAAGGTCTGGATTTATTTTTCTAATAGAAGCCGGAGTAACAATAGCATATTCTTGCCATCCTAATGTAAATCCTTCAACTATATCACCTTCTTTATATTCGTGAGTTTGTGAATTAATTACCTTACCTACAGCTCCACCTACTATTACGTCTCCTTCATTAAGGGATGTGGCATAGCTTTTAGCTTTACTCATTCTTCCTCTCATATATGGATCTAAGGATAACCATAATATCTTTATTAGAACTTCTCCGTGCCTAACTTCAGGCATTTTAGATTCGATAATCTGAAAATCAGTTAGTTTTGGCATTCCTACTGGTCTAGTTTTCATTAATACCTGTTTATTTATAGTCATGTTTCTTATTTCCTTTCATAAATATTAAAAATCTTTTTTTGGAGAACTAGCTATAGCAAGTTCACTTTTATTCATTCGTCCGGATAAATAGGCTATTCTCCCTGCTTTAACAGCAAGTTTCATGGCCTCGCCCATTTGAATAGGGTTATCTGCTAAGGCTATTGCGGAGTTAATAAGAACTCCATCACATCCTAATTCCATAGCTATACATGCATCCGAGGCAGTTCCTAATCCCGCATCAACAATAACAGGAATAGCGCTGTTATCAATTATCATTTTTAAATTGAGTTTGTTTTGAATTCCTAGGCCTGATCCAATAGGAGATCCTAGAGGCATAATTGCAGCGCATCCATCATCTTCTAGTTGTTTGGCTAGTATAGGGTCATCGGAGCAGTATACCATTACTTTAAAACCTTCTTTAACAAGGATTTTTGAAGCTTTAATTGTTTCTATCATATTGGGGTAAAGACTTTTTTTATCTCCTAAAACTTCTAGTTTTACTAGGTTCCAGCCCCCAGCTTCTCTTGCTAGATTTAAAGTTCTAATTGCTTCTTCAGCATTATAACAACCAGCTGTATTAGGTAAATATGTATATTTCTTAGGGTTTATTATGTCTGTAATTCTTGGTTCATTTGGATTAGATATATTAGTTCTTCTAATAGCTACAGTTATAATTTCTGCACCAGACGAATCAATTGCTTTTAAATTTTCTTCAAAGTTTTTAAACTTACCGCTACCAATTATTAGCCTAGATTGATATTTTTTATCCGCAATTTCTAAAAAGTCTTTATTGTTAGATATATTATTACCTCCTCCAATAAAATTAACTATTTCTATTCTATCGTTATCCATTATAATATGAGTTTTATAATTAGATTTACTAACTATTTCTCTATTAACTTCAATTGCAATATTATTTTTATTTAGATTTAAAATTTTTAAGAAAGATTCAATTGATTGAGAGTTTTTGATTAATCTTACTTCACCGTTTATATGTATATTTATTTTATTGTTTGACATTTTTATATATTATCATTTCTTGGTTATTTTTATATATAATGTATATTATTTAACAATAAACATAATATAGATGAAATATATTTTTAAATAGTATTATAAGGTTGATTTGTGAATAAGTTAAATAGTATTTTAGTTATCAATGGCCCTAATTTAAATTTACTAGGAAATAGGGAACCAAGTATATATGGAAATTTAAAATTAAAAAATATAGAAGATAATCTTATTGAATTAGGCAAAAAAAACTTATATGACATTGAATGTATGCAAAGTAATTATGAAGGTAAGTTGATTGATACTATTCAAAATGCGGCTAAGTCATATTCTGGAATAATAATTAATGCAGGAGGCTACTCCCATACATCTATAGCTTTAATGGATGCTTTAAAATCCTTTAATAAACCAATTATTGAGGTGCATATGTCAAATATATATAAAAGAGAAAATTTTAGGCATGAATCATATATTTCTAAGGTGGCAGATGGATCTATTTGTGGTTTAGGGGATTTAGGATACGAATTAGCAGTGTATTCTGTTATTAAGTTAATAGAAGAAAAAAATTAATAAATATTTAGGAGAACTTGATGGGAAGAATTTCTTTAGATAAACCTTTGATAAAAGAGCTCTCTGAGCTTTTAAATACTAATAATTTATCTGAGATCAGTATTACTCAAGGAAGATTATCAGTAAAGGTTGTTAGAAATTTATCTTCAGGTGGAACTATTATCACTCAAGGTATAGATAATAAAATATTAGAAGTAGAAGATAAAGATGTTATTTCTGCTCATCCTGGAACAGTTAAATCTCCTATGGTAGGAACTATTTACTTAGCTTCTTCCCCTGAGGATAAACCATTTATATCTGTTGGCCAGTCTGTTAAAGAAGGTGATCAATTATTTATAATAGAAGCTATGAAAACTATGAATCCTGTTAAGTCTCCTTATTCAGGTGTGATAAAACAAATTATTATTAAAAATGAAACGCCTGTAGAATATGATGAAATTCTTGCAGTTATAGATATTACGTAAAGTATTATAGATTGATTAAGAAAGTATTAATTGCTAATCGTGGAGAAATAGCTTTAAGGATCATTAGAGCTTGTCATGAATTAGGAATAAAAACAGTAGCTGTGCATTCTACTATAGATGAAAATGCTATGCATGTTAGACTTGCTGATGAAAGTGTTTGCATAGGTCCTCCTACTGCTTCAAAAAGCTATTTAAGTATTTCAGCTATTCTATCAGCAGCTGAGGTAAGTGGGGCGGATGCAATACATCCTGGTTATGGTTTTCTTTCAGAAAATGCTAGATTTGCAGAAATTGTAGATGAACATGGCTTAATATTTATTGGGCCAAAAGCTGAACATATTTCTGAAATGGGTAATAAGGTTTCAGCTAGAACGGCTATGAAAAAGTTAGGGATTCCCCTAGTTCCTGGATCAGATGGAGCTATAAAAAATCTTACTGAATTAAAGAAAATTTCAAAAGCAATTGGATTTCCTGTTTTAATTAAGGCAGCATCTGGAGGTGGCGGTAAAGGCATGAAAGTTGCCCAAAATCCCAGTGAATTAAATAAAGCATGGAATTTAGCTAGATCTGAGGCTATGTCTTGGTTTGGCG
>DQLC01000094.1 GCA_015660425.1 Alphaproteobacteria bacterium | reverse complement strand
TGTTCTAAAACGTTTTCTTTTAACATTGAATTTCCTTTAACTTAATATAATATAAAATTATAAATTAATAACCAATATTTGTAAAACATGCCCTTAACAAAAAACACTTTATATAATTTAATTCTCTCTATTAATAAAAATAATATTTTTATTCAGTCTCCTGATGAATCTGAAATAACCTATGGAGAACTTTTAAATTATATAGATAAAACTTTTAATCAATTATCTTTTCTAAAATTAAAAAAAGAAGATAGAATAGCTATAGTTTTAGGAAATGGCTCAGCTATGGCTTCTACTTTTATTGCCGTTGCCTCAAATTATACTTCATGCCCGTTAAACCCATCATTTACAGAGGAAGAATTTAAATTCTATTATGATGATTTAAAAGTTAGTGCGGTAATAATAGAAGAAAATAAATCAATGGAAGCTCGAGAAGCGGCTAAAGAATTAAATATTAAAATTATTAATTTAACAAAGAAAGGCGCATTAGATTCTATAAAACTAGATATCGAAATAGATGAAAGTAGTAAAACATATTCTTCAGATTCTAATTCAGATGACATAGCTATGATACTTCATACTTCAGGAACTACATCTAGACCTAAAATGGTCCCTCTCTCTCATAAAAATTTAATGGCATCAGCAAGAAACATTTCAAACACTTTAAACTTAAATAAAGATGATATATGTTTAAATATTATGCCTATGTTTCACATCCATGGACTTATAGCTGCTATTTTGGCTCCTATATATCAATCTGGCTCTATTGTTACTCCTTCAGGTTTTGATGCTCTAAAATTTTTTAGGTGGATAGAAGAATTTAAACCTACTTGGTACACCGCTGTCCCAACTATGCATCAAGCTATCCTGAGTAGAGCTCCACGGAATATAAAAATTATTAATAATAATCCACTTAAATTTATTAGATCCTCTTCTGCTTCCCTTCCATCTACTGTTATGGAAAATTTAGAAAAAGCCTTTAATACCTGTGTTATTGAATCCTATGGCATGACAGAAGCTGCACATCAAATGACCTCAAACCCTCTTCCTCCACACAAAAGAAAATCTGGTTCAGTAGGTCTAGCCGCCGGTCCAAAAGTTGCGCTACTATGTAAAGGTAAAATTATTAACTATGATAAAGAAAATATAAATATTACAGGACAAATAATTATAAAAGGTGAAAATGTTACTAATGGTTATATAAATAATCTAAAAGCTAATGCTGAAAGCTTTGTAAATGGTTGGTTTTTAACTGGTGACGAAGGTACATTTGACAAAGATGGGCACCTTAAAATTACAGGAAGGCTAAAAGAAATTATTAACAGAGGTGGGGAAAAAATAAGTCCTAAAGAAATTGATGAAATATTACTGGAGCATAAAAGCGTTCAGCAAGCTGTTGCTTTTTCTGTGCCTCACGAGAAACTAGGAGAAGATCTTTTTGCAGCTGTTGTTCTTAAGGATAATGAAATGATAAAAGAAGACGATTTAAAAGCTTATTGTAAGAATAGATTAACAAAATTTAAAATTCCTAGAAAAATTTTAATTATTGATGAAATACCTAAGGGTGCAACTGGAAAATTACAACGTATTGGCCTAGCTGAAAAGCTAGGAGTAAAAATAAAATGAATATTTGTATATTTGGCTCTGGTGCTATTGGAAGTTATATAGGTTCATTACTAATAAAAAGTGGAATAAATGTATCTTTAATTTGTAGAGGAGAGCATTTAAACGCAATTCAAAGTAATGGCCTATTGATGCAAAGCGCTGAATCCGAAAAAGAATATTTTTGCAAACCTTTAGCAACTGATAATCCTCATGATTTAGAAAAGCAAGACTTTATAATAGTTACTTTGAAAGCACATTCTGCAGCATTAACTGCTAATATGTTAACACCTTTATTAAAAAATAATACAACAGTAGTATCTGCTGTTAATGGTTTACCTTGGTGGTATTTTTATAAAAGCAATAATCAATACGAAAATATGAGGTTACAATCCGTTGACCCAAAAAGCCTACAATGGGATTATATTACTCCTAAAAGAAGTTTAGGATGCGTAGTATATCCAGCAGCAGAAATTAAAGCTCCTGGCCATGTCTTTCATATAGAAGGCAATAGGTTTCCTATTGGAGAGCCAGATGGTTCTATATCAGCTAGAGCTAAAACTTTATCGAAAGTATTGATTCAAGCAGGGTTAAAATCTCCTGTAAGAAAAAAAATACGTGATGATATATGGATGAAACTTTGGGGTAATTTAGCCTTTAATCCTATTAGTGCCTTAACAGGAGATACATTAGAAAATATCGCAAATAATAAAGAGTCTTGTGCTATAGTAAGAAAAATGATGTTAGAAGGACAAGCAGTTGCTGAAGCATTAGGTGTAAATTTTCCTATCAGCTTAGAAAAACGTATAGATGGAACAAGAAATGTTGGAGCACATAAAACATCTACCTTACAAGATTTAGAATTGGGAAGACCTATGGAAATTGATGCTCTAACAAAATCTGTCTCTGAAGCAGGAAAAATAGTAAATATACCTACCCCTACTATTGATATAATCTATGAGCAAGTTAAAGCTAAAGCAATTAAAGCAGGCTGTTATATAGATCCAAACCTATAATCCTAAGGCACAACCATCTTTTCTAGGATCAGAGCCACCAATTAATGAAGAATTCTCATGATTAAATTGGATAACTTGTCCACCGCCATGAGGTAATTCACAAACTTCAACTTTATGTCCAATTACTTCTAGTTGTTTATTTACCTCATTTGAAACACCTTTTTCACATTCTAATACACCATCAAAATAAAAGCTTCTTGGGCAGTCAAGGCTTGCTTGCGGATCCATATTATAATCAATAATATTAGAAAGCACATGTGCTTGCCCCATAGGTTGATAATGGCCACCCATAACTCCAAAAGATAAAAAAGGTTTATTATTTTTTACCGCTAATGCAGGAATAATAGTATGCATTGGTCTTTTTCCTCCAACTATTACATTAGGATGATTAGGTTCTAGAACAAAACTAGCTCCCCTATTTTGAAATAACACTCCTGACTCTGGTGCCACAATTCCACTTCCAAATGAATGGAATATTGAATTTATTAATGAAACCGCATTATTATTTTGATCTACTACAGAAATATAAACTGTATTATCATGTTGAGGTAAATCAGATTTATAAGTGCTTTCTATACAACTATCCTTTTTTATTAATTTTCTTAAATTTTCTATATAGCTGTCAGATAATAATTTACTAACCGGTACATCCGTAAATTCTGGATCCGCTAGATAATGACTTCTATGGCTAAAAGCAATTTTTGTCGCCTCAGCCTGAAGATGAATTCTTAGCGCTGAATCATATTCTATCTCATTAAAATTAAACCCTTCAAGAAGTTTCATAATCATCAATGCTATTACACCTTGTCCATTTGGAGGACATTCAAATACTTCTACATCTCTGTAGGTAGCCGATATTGGCTCTACATAATTTGCTTCTGCTGCTGCAAAATCATCTAACGTATGTAAGCCTCCCATTGAATTTAATTTATTAACCATATCTTTTGCTACAAAACCTTCATAAAACCCTTTTCTACCATTTTCAGCAATATTCATAAATGTTTCTGCCAATTTAGGCTGATAGTGAATTTCTCCTGCTTTTAAATATTGGTTATTTGGTAAAAATAAATTTTTACAATCTTCATCAGTTACTAACTTTTCAACCTCTCTCTTCCAAACATCTGCTATAACATCTGCAACTATATAGCCCTCCCTTGCAAAATGAATAGCTGGTTTAAGTATTTCTTTTATAGGCAAAGTTCCGTGATCCTCTATTAATTTTACCCATCCAGCTACACCCGTTGGAATACTTACTGAATGTGGGCTTAAAAATGGAATACTATTTTTAACACCTAAACTTTCTAACTTTTCTACAGATATCTCGGCTGGAGCTCTTCCAGATGCATTCATAGCTATAACTTTTTTTGTATCATTTGGAAAATAAAGGCAAAAAAGATCTCCTCCTACTCCTGTAGAATGAGGTTCAACAACTGCTAGAACTGATGCAGCTGTAATCGCAGCATCCATAGCATTCCCGCCCTGTGATAATTTATCAATAGCTGCTTTTGTTGCTAAAGGATGAGATGTAGCTACCATTCCATCTAAAGAATAGACTGGAGACCTTCCTGGAAAATGTATGTTTCTCATTTTTAAACCCATATTATTATAATATAATATGTATAATCTAATTTATAAATTAAATATATAATTTTGGATGCTTCCTTAAAAATCCGGGGAACACCCTTTTTTGTCTTCAAGCTCTAATAACCAGATGTCAGGATCAATACTAATAATTTTTTCTAATTTTTTATTAATAATACTATCTTCTATCCAACTATCCAACCCGTAAATTTCCCAAAAATTTTCAAGTTTTGCCTTTCTATAAGTGAATATTTTAGAGAAACCCTCTAAATTATTTAATTTTAGAAATATTTCCCCAGATTTACTATCCCCTCTTCTCACTAAATAAGCGTCAAGCATCTTTAATCTTGCTGTTTTAATAAAAGCAGTAATAATTACTTCAGAATTAAGCGTCAAAAGACTATCCAATAATAATTAAAAAAAAACAATTAATTGTTGTAAGAACCTTTACAAACATATAATATTCCATTTCTAATATAATATACTATTTTAATAGCGATAAAATAATTTTTATATTAAAATGCCAAAAAATATATTTAAGTAACTTAATAACAAAAATTCGGAAAAGATATGAATTACGCAGTATTAAAAAGTGGTGGAAAGCAATATAAAGTTTCAGCTGGAGACGTAATCCTAGTGGAAAAAATACTAGGTGAAAGTGGAAGCAAAATAACTTTTGATGATATAGTTATGATGGGCGAAGGTGCCCAAATTCATATTGAAGAAGCTGAACTAAAATCTGCTTTTGTAACTGGTGAAGTCATAGAACAAACAAGAGGTCCTAAACTTATTATTTTTAAGAAAAAAAGAAGACAGAATTATAGAAGAAAAAAAGGACATAAACAAGATTTAACAGCGATTAGAATAAAATCAATAAATCTTAAAAAAGTAGCAACAACAAAAACAGCTGCATCGAAAAAAGTAGAAACTAAAGCTGCTATAAAAAAAGATAGTGCAAAAAAAACTATAAAAACAGTAGCTAAAAAAGCATCAAATAAGGAGTAGTTACACATGGCACATAAAAAAGCAGGTGGATCATCTAATAACGGAAGAGATTCCGCTGGACGAAGACTTGGAGTAAAGAAATATGGTGGGGAAGTTGTAAGAGCTGGCAATATAATCGTTAGACAAAGAGGGACGAAGTTTCATCCTGGAGAAAACGTAGGTATGGGCAAGGATCATACATTATTTGCCCTTAAAGATGGAAAGGTTTCTTTCCTGCACGGCTTAAATAAAAGAAAAATAATTAGAGTTGAGAACGTCTAAATAAAATTATTATAAGCAATTTTGAACCTTACATTTTAGATATCTCTATTAAATTGGTTTAATAAATGCAATTTCTTGATCAAGCAAAAATTTATTTACAATCTGGTAAAGGCGGAAACGGCTGTGTAAGCTTCCGTAGAGAAAAATATGTAGAATTTGGCGGCCCTGATGGAGGGGCTGGAGGAAAAGGTGGAGATATTATTTTTGAAGGTTCCTCTTCCTTAAACACACTAATAGATTTTCGTTATAAACAACATTATAAAGCCAGAAAAGGAACTGATGGCTCTGGAAAAAATTGTACAGGTGCAAGAGGAGAAGATATAATTATTAAGGTTCCTATAGGCACTCAAATAATTTCTGATATAGATAAAGAAAGTATACTACAAGACATAACAAAAGATGAAGAAAGAGTTTTATTTTTAAAAGGTGGTAATGGCGGCTTTGGCAATACTCACTTTAAAAACTCAATGGAACAGGCTCCAAGAAGAGCAAACCCAGGCTTAGAAGGAGAAGAAATATGGGTATGGCTAAGATTGAAAACACTAGCTGATGTAGGATTATTAGGATTACCTAATGTAGGAAAATCTTCTTTACTTTCAGCAATTACAAATGCAAAACCAAAGATTGGAAATTATGCTTATACAACACTTACACCTCAATTAGGCATTATAAAGAATTATGATCAAGAAATTGTATTAGCAGATATTCCTGGCTTAATAAGTGATGCTCATAAAGGAGTGGGAATAGGAACACGTTTCTTAGGCCATATAGAAAGATGTAAAATTCTTTTACATGTGATAGATGCGGATTCAGAAAATCATATTAAGGCTTATCAAAGTATAATGAAAGAAATAAAAGCTTACGGTAAAGAGTTAAAAGATAAAAAACAGATACTTGTAATAAGTAAAGCCGACTTGATAGAAAAAAAAGAGTTAACTAAAATAATTAAAAAAATTGAGAATTATACAAAAAGTAGTGTAATAGTATCATCTTCTTTAAATAAAGAAGGGTTAGACACTATAATAAATACTTTATATTCTTGTATGAACAAACATAAAGAAGAAAACAACAATAAAGAAATTAAAGAAAAAAAATGGTCTCCATAAAGTCAATTAATTTAGAATCTATTAATAAAGCTAACCGGATAGTTATAAAAGTTGGGTCTTCTTTAATAGTTAATCCTAATACAGGATATATTAATAATTCTTGGGTAGAGAACTTAGCTCAAGATATATTGTTTTTATTAAGTAAAAATAAAGAGATACTAATAGTAAGTTCTGGCGCAGTTGCATTAGGAAAAACTGAGTTAAATTTACAAAATAAATCTTTAAAACTTTCTGAAAAACAAGCGGCAGCTGCTGCTGGACAAATAGTATTAGCAAAATCCTGGAAAAATGTTTTTGAAAAAAATCAAGTTAAATGTGGTCAAATTTTAGTAAGTCATAACGACTTAGAAACTAGAAGAAATGCTATGAACACCAAAACTACATTAGACACACTACTTAAATTAAAAGTAATTCCTATTATTAATGAGAATGATACGGTTGCTACTTTAGAGATTAGATACGGAGATAACGATCAATTAGCAGCAAGAATATCTCAATTAGTAGAAGCAGACGTATTAATCCTACTATCTGATATAGATGGCTTATATTCAGAAGACCCTAAATCCACTAAGAAAGTAGAATTTATTGCAGAAATTGATAATATCTCTAAAAATATTGAAGATATGGCAAAAAATACTAAGTCTAATATAGCCTCTGGCGGCATGATTACTAAAATAAAAGCTGCAAAAATTGCAACGGCTGCTGGATGCAATGTAATAATTGCCCATGGTCAAGACAAGAACAGTCTTTTAAAGCTAATAATGGGAGGCAAACATTCTATTTTTAAAGCTAACCTAACACCCCTTAGTGCTAAAAAGAAATGGATATTAAGCAAAAGAAATAAATTAAAATTTATTATTATTGATAAAGGTGCGGAAAAAGCTTTACTATCTGGGAAAAGTTTGTTGGCCGCCGGCATAAAAGCTAGTTCAAGAAGTTTTAATAGAGGCGAAATTATTGATATTTTATCAATTAATGACAAATTATTAGGCTGCGGAATAATAGCATACGATTCTAAAGAAATAAAAATGATTACAGGAAAACAAAGCAAAGATATTAAAAAATTATTAGGTTATAAGCTTCGAGACGAAGCAATACATAGAAATGATATGGTTATAAATTAAAAAAGAATGTGCTTATAAATGAATAATATAAATAACAAAGAGATTAATAATCATATTGAGAATATTTGCTTTAAAGCCCATAATGCATCAAAAGCTTTAGCTCATGCCTCAACGCATTCTAAAAACGAAGCTTTAGAAATAATAGCAACTTATCTTAAAAAGGATAAAAAAGAAATTTTAGAAGCCAACATTATTGATATGTCTATGGCAAAAAAAAATAATGTTTCACAATCTCTATTAGATAGACTTTTTTTAGATAAAAATCGCATAGATAACATGATAGATAGTATACATAATATTATAAGTTTAGAAGACCCAATAGGTTCTGAGATAAAACGTTGGAAGCCAACAAATGGAATAGACATTAGTCAAACAAGAGTTCCAATTGGAGTTATTGGTATAATATATGAATCGAGACCTAATGTAACGGCAGACGCAAGTGCATTGGCGTTAAAGTCAGGCAACTCAATTATTTTAAGAGGTGGCTCAGAAAGTTTTTATTCAAGTTCAGCAATTGTAACCTCTATTAAAAATGGACTAAAGGAATCAAAAATATCAGAAGATTGCGTTCATATGGTAAATACGATCAATAGAGATGCCGTGGGATTGCTGTTAAATATGCATAAGTATGTTAATCTAATTATTCCGCGCGGAGGCAAGACCTTAATAGAAAGGGTTCAAATAGAAAGTAAAATACCAGTTTTATCCCATTTAGATGGTTTATGTCATACTTACATAGATGTTGATGCTAATAAGGATATGTCTTTAAATATTGTTTTAAATGCAAAAATGAGAAGAACAGGTATTTGCGGCGCTACTGAAACAGTACTATGTCATAAAGATGTAATAAATACTATTCTTCCTGATATAATAAATAAACTTTTAGAACAAGGCTGCGAGATAAGAGGAGATAAAAGTATTCAAGCTTTAAATAAGAATATTAAAAATGCAACAATAGAAGACTGGCAAACAGAATACCTAGATAAAATACTATCAATAAAAACTGTGAAAAATGTTTCTGATGCAGTTATGCACATTGAAAAATTTGGATCTAATCATACAGATGCAATTATTACTGATAATAAAAATACTGCAGAAATATTTTTAAAAGAGGTGAATAGTGCCATAGTGTTACATAATGCTTCTACACAATATGCAGACGGTGGAGAATTTGGAATGGGCGCAGAAATGGGAATCGCAACTGGGAAATTACATGCAAGAGGTCCAGTTGGATTAGAACAATTAACTACATACAAGTACCAGCTTAGAGGCAATGGACAGGTAAGGCCCTAGATTTGCCTGTAAATAAAACATTCTATTACAAATCTATTGGTTTAACCAAAAGAAGAAAAATGAGAATTGGCTTATTAGGAGGCTCTTTTAATCCTGCTCACAATGGGCACTTATATATATCCAATACAGCACTAAAAAAATTAAAACTAGATGAAATTTGGTGGTTAGTAAGTCCACAAAATCCTTTAAAAGAAAAGTCTATGAGTACACCCTTAAAAATTAGACTAAACAATGCTAGAAATATTGCGAAAGGCCATAATATTAGAGTTGAGGATCTTGAAACAAAATTTAAAACAAATTTGACATCTAAAACTCTAGAACTAATAAGCAAAAGATATAGTGGTAGCAACTTTATTTGGTTAATGGGGGAAGATAACCTTATAGAGATTAATAATTGGTTTAATTGGAAAAAAATTTTCAATATAATGCCTGTTGCAGTTTTTAATAGAGGTGTTTATTCTTATAGCGTAATTAATTCTATTGCAGGAAAGCACTATTTTTTAAAATTACATAAAACTAAAGGTTCGAAATCTATCTTTAATAAACCTCTTCCAGTTTGGCAATTTCTACATATTACTAAAAACTCAGTATCGTCAACTATGTTAAGATTAAATAATAATGATCGGTTGGAAACCTAATAAGTATGAACAATAAAAAACTAAACAATAGTATAGAAAAAATATTGAGTGATGGTAAAGCAGAAGATATAATATCTATCCCATTAAAAGGCAAGTCATCTATAGCAGATTATATGATTATAGCTAATGGAACTTCTACTAGGCATGTAAGTGCTCTAGCTAGTCAAGTTACAAGCAAGATTAAAACATTAGGTTATCATATATTTTCTATTGAAGGTCAGAGAAATGGTGATTGGGTGTTAGTGGACGCAGGTGATGTAATAGTTCACTTATTTAGGCCAGAAGTTAGAGATTTTTATAATTTAGATAAAATGTGGCTTGCTCCTAATGATAAATCTATGGAAGAGAATTTATAGAAAAAAATTAATATTACCATTTAAAAACAAAAAAGCCTGAAGACGTAATTTACAAATTCAAAAAGAAAAAAAATTATATCCCCCGTATCAGGCAAAATAGTATTTGCAAATTATTTTAAAGGATATAAAAATTTATTAATTATTGATCCTAGGTTTTCTTTTCATGTTATACTTTCAAGACAAGATGAAATATATTATAAAATAGGAACTAAGATTAACTGTGAACAAAAAATTAGATATAATTAAAACAAACAAATCTAATTCTTCTGAGCTTTACGTAGAAGTAGAATTAAATGAAAAACCAGTTAACCCTATAAAATGGTTAATACAAGAACAACAAAGGTAAATAATAATGAAATATTTAAGTTTAAAAAAAATTAACATATACGGTTTTACAATAATTACTTTAATATTATTTATTTTTACTGTTAATGCTGAAGAAAAGGAAACTAGTATATATCAACAATTAAATATGTTTGGAGAAGTATACGAAAGAGTCAGGAGAGAATATGTAGAGGAGGTATCAGATAAAGAATTAATTGAAGCTGCAATTGAAGGAATGCTTCAATCTTTAGACCCCCACTCATCTTTTATGAATTCAGAATCATTTAAAGATATGCAAGTTCAAACTAAAGGAGAATTTGGAGGGTTAGGTATAGAAGTCACTATGGAAGATGGTTTTGTTAAAGTTGTGTCACCTATAGATGATACACCGGCTTTTGAAGCAGGCGTTCAAGCTGGGGATTTTATAATAGAGATTGATGGCGTGTCAGTATATGGAATGACACTCGGAGAAGCAGTAGATAAAATGCGTGGTTTAATTAATACAGAAATTACTATTAAGATTAGTAGAGGTGACGCAGAACCCTTTGATATAAAAATTATTAGGGATAAAATAAAAGTACAATCAGTTAAGGCAAGAAGAGAAGGCAATGCCGCATATTTAAGAATTACTTCTTTTAATGAAAAAACAGAATCTGGCCTTTTAAAAAAAATGAAAGAGTTAAAAGAAGAAATAGGGAAAGATATTACCGGTGTTATTCTAGACTTAAGAAATAATCCTGGCGGACTATTAAATCAGGCAGTGGCCGTATCTGACGCTTTTTTAAATAGAGGTGAAATAGTTTCTACTAGAGGAAGAAAGAAAAGAGGTCAGCAAAAATTTAATGCCATATCTGGAGATATTTCTGATGGACTTCCGGTAGTTATTCTTATAAACGGTGGCTCTGCATCAGCATCAGAAATTGTTGCTGGAGCTCTACAAGATCATAAACGCGCAATAATTATGGGTACCACCTCATTTGGAAAAGGTTCAGTTCAGACTATTATACCTGTACAAAAGAATTCGGCTATGAGACTAACAACAGCTAGATACTATACTCCTTCTGGCAAATCCATACAAGCCAAAGGTATTGTTCCTGACATTATAGTTAAGCAGGCAAAAATAGAAGAATTAGAACCATTTTCTAATAGGAAAGAAAGTGACTTAAAAGGACATTTAGAAAACCCTACTGAAGGTAATGCTAATTTAGAAAAAATTAAAAAGGAAAGCAGCAATACTGAAGTTGAAAACAAGAAAATTGACTATCAGTTAAATAGAGCAATAGATTTATTAGAGGGCATATCACTATATAAAAAAAATAATGCCTGACCATGAACAGTATAGACCAAATGTTGGTATAGTTATATTCAATAAAAATGCTAATATTTGGATTGGGAAAAGAGCTGATATTAAAAAGTTGTGCGCTTGGCAAATGCCACAAGGAGGCATTGATACAAATGAATCGGCATTAAAAGCTGCTATTAGGGAAACTTATGAAGAAACAGGTATTAAAAGTATTAAACATATTGCCTCAATTAATGAATGGATAAAATATAAATTACCAATTGATATAGCAAAAAATAAATGGAATGGTAAATTTGTAGGACAAATGCAAAAATGGTTTTTATTTTATTTTTTTGGTGATGACTCTGAAGTAAATATTAATTCATATAAAAATCCAGAATTTAGTGCATGGAAATGGGCAGATACAAAATATATAGAAAACAATGTTACAGAATTTAGAAAAAGTGTTTATAAAACTGTTTTTGAAAAATTTGAAGCTGATATAAAAAACGAAACGAATTAGTTAATATTTTTAAATTCTATCATGGCTTGATATTTATCGATGCTTTTCAATATAGATTCTTTATCTAATTCCTTCTTTGACTTCCCTATTTCATCATTACATTTATTTATTTTATCTTCACATTCAGATATATTTATATCATTAGAGGTCAGCACCTCTGTTGCTAAAATTGAAACTTTGTCATTTAATACTTCTATAAAACCACCCCCTATAAACATTTTTTCAATTGCTTTGTCAGCTTCTATTTCTAATAAGCCTGGTCTAATACTTGAAATAATTGCTGCATGTCCTGGAAGAATACCAAAATCACCCTCAGTTCCAGAAATAGTTACCATATCTACTGATTTTGACATAACTAGTTTCTCTGGTGAAACCACTTCTAAATTAAGTTTTTCTTCTTCCGCCATTTTACTATCTTTCTAATTTATGCCACTTTTTCTTCCATTGCTTTAGCTTTTACTATAGCTTCTTCCATAGTACCTACCATATAAAATGCAGATTCTGGAAGATGATCATATTCACCAGCACATAGTGCTTTAAATCCTTTTATAGTATCTTCTAATTCCACATACTTTCCGGAAGAACCTGTAAATACTTCCGCTACATGGAATGGTTGTGATAGAAATCTTTGTATTTTTCTAGCTCTATTAACAGTAAGTTTATCTTCTTCAGATAATTCATCCATTCCTAAAATAGCTATAATATCTTGTAAAGACTTATATGATTGCAAGATACTTTGCACTTCTCTTGCAACTTGATAGTGTTCTTCACCTATTACTCTTGGGTCTAAAATACGAGAAGTAGAATCCAAAGGATCCACTGCTGGATAAATTCCCAACTCTGCTATTTGTCTCGATAAAACAGTAGTAGCATCCAAATGAGCAAAAGAAGTGGCTGGCGCTGGGTCAGTTAAATCATCTGCGGGCACATAAATAGCTTGCACCGATGTAATAGAGCCCTTCTTTGTAGATGTAATTCTTTCTTGTAATGTACCCATATCTGTAGCTAATGTAGGTTGATAACCCACAGCTGATGGAATACGTCCTAATAGCGCAGAAACCTCTGAACCAGCTTGAGTAAATCTAAAAATATTATCTACAAAGAACAATACATCTTGTCCCTCTTCATCTCTAAAATATTCCGCCATAGTTAATCCTGAAAGACCAACTCTTAAACGCGCCCCAGGAGGCTCATTCATTTGACCATAAACTAAGGCTGCTTTTGATTTATCTCCTTTTAAATCTATAACACCAGATTCAATCATTTCATGATATAAATCATTTCCTTCTCTAGTTCTTTCTCCTACACCGGCAAAAACTGAGTATCCTCCGTGTCCTTTAGCAATATTATTAATTAATTCCATAATTAAAACAGTTTTACCTACACCTGCACCTCCAAAAAGTCCGATTTTTCCACCCTTTACATACGGCGCTAATAAATCAACCACTTTAATTCCTGTTACTAATATTTCAGACTCAGTTGACTGATCTGTATATGAAGGAGCAGGTCTATGAATAGGATATGAAGTTTTTGTTGTCACTGGACCTCTTTCATCAACAGGCTCTCCAATAACATTCACAATTCTGCCAAGCATTTCTGGTCCCACTGGAACTGATATAGGTTTACCTGTAGAAGTTACTTCTTTCCCTCTAACCAATCCATCAGTTGCTGACATTGCAATAGCTCTAACTGTTTTTTCTCCTAAATGCTGAGCTACCTCAAGCACAAGCCTTTCTCCAGAATTATCTATTTCTAAAGCATCTAAAATACTAGGAAGATCTCCCTCAAATTGAACATCCACTACCGGGCCAATAACCTGCGTTACTTTTCCTTTATTACCTGTCATTTTCATCTCCATTCTTATGTAAATTCTAATTAAATTTTATAAAGCCTCTGCACCCGAAATAATTTCTATTAGTTCTCCAGTAATAATAGCTTGTCTTTGTCTATTATAAGATAAATTAAGTTTATCAATCATTTCTCCTGCATTTCTTGTAGCACTGTCCATCGCTGCCATTCTTGCACCTTGCTCACCTGCACCACTTTCCAAAATTGCTTTATATATTTGGATAGCAAGATTTTTAGGTAGCAAGTCTGATAAAATTTCCTTTTCATCAGGCTCAAATTCAAAACTTATCATATCATCGTCTTGTTTATTTTCATTCTCTTCCATATCTATACTACATGGAATTAATGATTGCTCCCTTACTATTTGAGAAATAACAGACTTAAATTGATTATAAATTACGGAACATGTTGCAAATTCATTAGCATCTAATTTACTTACAAGCTCAGCAGATATGTCTTCAGCTAATAAGAAAGAGTTTTTATCATTAATATTAGATGAGATAATAATCTTATCAGCAAAGAGCCCTTTTAATACATCAGCTCCTTTTTTACCTATACATATTATTTTAAATTCAGAATTTGTAGCAATTAATTCTTTGGCTTTAGTTTTAACAGCTCTAACAATAGAAGAATTAAATCCTCCACATAACCCTCTATCGGAAGTAACTGCAATAATTATATGAGTAGTATTATCTTTATTACCTAACAATAAATCTAAAGAAACATCACTATCTTTCATTCCTAATGCTAATGATGACATAATTTTAGAAATTTTTTCTGAATACGGCCTTGCAGACTCCGCACTTTCCTGAGCACGTCTTAACTTGGATGCCGCCACCATTTTCATAGCTTGCGTTATTTTTCTAGTAGACTTTACACTATCTATTTTATTTTTTAATTCTTTAAGGTTACTCATAATTTAATATCAATCGCTCTTAAATAAAATCTTTAATAACTTCTTCTATTACAGCAGTTATAGATTTTTCCATATCTTCATCTAAAGCCGCTTTTTCTTTAATTGTTGCTAATAGAGTTTTAGAACTTCTAAGACTATTTAATAAAGCTTCTTCAAATTTTGCAATATCTGATATTTCTATCTTATCTAAAAATCCTCTAACTCCTGAAAAAATTACAACAACTTGCTCTTCTACAGATAGAGGAGCATATTGTCCTTGTTTTAATAATTCTGTTAATCTTGCCCCTCTAGCTAATAACTGCTGAGTTGCAGCATCTAGATCTGAACCAAACTGTGCAAAAGCAGCCATCTCTCTATATTGAGCTAATTCCAGCTTAATAGAACCCGCAACTTGCTTCATAGCTTTAATTTGAGCAGAAGAACCTACACGACTAACTGATAGTCCTACATTAATCGCAGGCCTAATACCTTGATAAAAAAGATCAGTTTCTAAAAATATTTGTCCATCTGTAATAGAAATAACATTTGTAGGTATATAAGCAGAAACGTCTCCGCCTTGTGTCTCAATTATTGGTAAGGCTGTCATTGAACCCGAACCATTTGCATCATTTAACTTTGCAGAACGCTCTAATAGACGTGAATGTAAATAGAATACATCACCAGGATAAGCTTCTCTTCCTGGAGGCCTTCTTAACAATAAGGACATTTGTCTATATGCTACCGCTTGTTTAGACAAATCATCATATATAATTAAAGAGTGCATCTTATTATCTCTAAACCACTCCCCAATTGCAGAACCTGTATAAGGCGCTAAATATTGAAGTGGCGCTGGTTCTGATGCAGTAGCTGCTACAACTACAGTGTAATCTAAAGCACCTCTCTCATCCAACTCTTTTACGATTTGGGCAACAGTTGAACGTTTCTGACCAATAGCTACATAAACACAATATAATTTTTTACTTTCATCATCACCATCATTAATGGGTTTTTGATTTAAAATTGTATCAATGGCAACCGCAGTTTTTCCTGTTTGTCTATCACCAATTATTAATTCTCTCTGACCTCTTCCTATAGGTACAAGAGAATCAATTGCTTTTAAACCAGTTTGAACAGGTTCATGAACAGATTTTCTTGGAATAATTCCTGGTGCTCTTACATCTACAATACTTCTTTCAGAAGTTTTGATCTCACCTTTACCATCAATAGGGTTTCCTAGAGCATCTACTACTCTTCCTAATAATTCTTTTCCAACTGGAGCATCAACAATACTTCCTGTTCTTTTTACAGTGTCGCCTTCTTTAATTCCTCGGTCATCTCCAAAGATAACTACACCTACATTATCCGCTTCAAGATTTAAAGCCATTCCAGAAACACCCCCTGGAAACTCAACCATTTCGCCAGCCTGAACATTATCTAATCCATAAACTCTAGCTATACCGTCCCCAACTGATAAAACCTGACCAACTTCTGCTACTTCTGCTTCTGTTCCAAATTTTTCTATTTGATCTTTTATAATAGATGAGATTTCTGCAGCGTTAAGTTTCATTTATTTAATCCCTTTCATAGATACCTTGAGCCCTTGTAATTTAGATCTTACTGAACCATCCAGCATAACTGAACCAATATTTAAAATATATCCTCCAATTATAGTAGGATCCACTTTAGATATTAAACTCACATCAGCACCCATAGACTTTTTAATTATTTGTTCAATTTTCTTTAAATCATCTTCAGAAGGAGTTTCAGTACTTAATAACTCAGCCCTGATCTCTCCTTTATGTTTAACTTCCATTTCTAAGAATCGAAAGCAGATTCTATCAATAATAAAAGATCTTCTATTGCTAGATACGACGGAAAAAAACTTTATTACTGTCTCACTTGCAGAAATCTTCTTTAATATTGCATTTATAACAAGACTTTGATCATCTCTTGAGATTATAGGAGATTTTATAACTCTATTAAAATCACTACTAGACTCTAATATATTTATAATCTTCACTACATCATTATGAATCGTATCTAAAGATTTATTCTCAATAGCTAGCTCAAGAAGAGCCTTAGAATATCTCTCTACTACACTTCCAATATTCTTTGAATCATTAGCCAATTATATAGATCCCAAAATACCAATTCTTTAGTAATTATTTATAAAAAATGCTTGCGGAGTTTAGGTAACACAGCTTTTAAATATGTGCAATAGCAGATTACTGTTTAATATATTTATTATAAGAAATTATAAGGATCTATATCAATTTTAATTCTAATAACCTTATCAATCTTTATATTTAAAAGCCATTCTTTAATAAAAGCCTGGATGCGAACATCACCTTTACCTTTAATAAGAAAGCGATATCTATACAAACCACGTAATTTAGCTATTGGTGCGGGAGCAGGACCCAATATATCGATTCGATCCTTATCTTTATGAATCTTTGGTGCTTTGGAAGATAAATTTTTAACAAATTGTTCTAGGATGTCTAAATTAGAAGACTGTATTATTAATGAACCCAAACGACCATATGGAGGCAAACTTCTATCTTTTCTACCATCTGCCTCAACTTTTATAAAATTTTTAATACTTCCTGTTTGCATTGCTTCCATTACTGTATGCTTTGGATCATAACTTTGAATGTACGCATAACCTTTTTTCTTTTCTCGTCCAGCTCTTCCTGTTAATTGTGTTAGCATTTGAAATGTTCTCTCTGATGCCCTCAAGTCTCCTCCTGACAGACCTATATCCGCATCAATTGCTATAACCGTTGTTAAATTAGGAAAATGATGCCCTTTTGCTACTAATTGTGTGCCTACAATTATATCAACGTTACCTAAAGCTATAGTATTAAAAATATTTTCTGTTTTTGAAGAATTATCTAACGTGTCACTAGCTATCATTTCTAGCCTAGCTTTAGGAAAAAGTTCTTTTGCTTCTGCTGCTAACCTTTCCACTCCTGGCCCACATGGAGCAAATTCTTTTTTAGATTTACAATTAGGGCATTCATCTTCAATATCTTCTTTATATCCACAATAATGACATAACATTTTATTAATTACTTTATGATTGACTAACCAAGAAGAGCAGTTAATACACTGAAATCTATAACCACATGATCTACATAAAGTTAATGGGGCGTATCCTCGTCTATTTATATATAAAAGAACTTGTTCTTTATCGTTTAAAGCTTTTTTTATAGCTTCCTTAGATTCATGAGCAATCCATTGATTCGTTGATAATTTTTCTTTTCGCATATCTATAATTTTTATTCGTGGCATTACTGCAGAACCAAAACGTTCTGGTAATTCAATTCTATTATATTTTCCTATATTTGCATTGTGAACTGATTCTAAAGATGGTGTAGCTGAAGCTAAAATAACTTTTGAATTAGATAAATTTCCTCTTACTACAGCCATGTCTCTAGCATTATAAATAATACCATCTTCCTGCTTGTATGAAGAATCATGTTCTTCATCTACAACTATTAAAGACAAACTAGAAAAAGGCATAAAAAGCGCGCTTCTTGCACCAATTACAACTTTTATTTCTCCTTTTATAACTTTTTGCCAAGTTTTACGCTTCTCTTTATTAGATATTTCTGAATGCCATATAGCTGGCATAAAATTAAAACGTTTCTCGAAACGATCAATAAACTGTTTGCTTAAAGCTATTTCTGGTAAAAGCACTAAGCTTTGCCTTCCTCGCTTAATTTCGTCTGAAATTAACTCTAGATATATTTCAGTTTTTCCAGAACCCGTAACACCATCAAGAAGAAAAACATTATTATTCTTTTTAGAAGCTATGCTTTTGATCTTCTTTATAGCTTCTAACTGGTGTTGATTTAGTTTAGGAGTATTTTCTTTTATAATTTTATTATGTTTTATTTCATTATCGCTATCAATTACCAAAACTTGATCAAATATAAGTTTCTTTATAACACCATAACTAACTTTTACTTCTCTACTACATTCGCTTAGTGTCAAACTAGGATTCTTTTTTAAATGCTCTAATACTTTTTTACCTAAAACTGTTGTTGCAATATTAGATTTATTATTAATTTTAAGAATCGCCCTATCTTTTACTGGACTTATAAAATTTACGGCGGGTATTACCATTTTTAAAACTTGTGATATATCACACATATACCAATCAGATAGCCAATAACAAAAGTTTAATAGCTCCATAGAGATTAAAGGTAATTTATATATTTCTATTATATCTTTCAATTTATATTGAGGAAAATTATTAGAGCCTTTGGCTATTACTATGCCTAAATATATATTTTTTCTTAAAGGGACCGAAACAACTTGCCCAATATCAATGCTACCCTTTATTTTGTAATCATAAATACCTTTGCCAGGAGAAATAATAATTACCTGACACGAATTTTTTAGTTGTTTATCTGCATTTTTAATAAAAATAGCTTTATCCTTTGAATTCATTAAATCATAGGTTTTAATTTTACTATATTTAAACTATAAATATTACATTATATAAATTTATATTATTTACTAGGAGGTTAAATTGAAGTTTTTTATTGATACAGCAGATGTTTCTGAAATTAAAGAGCTATCATCAAGTGGTTTTTTAGATGGTGTAACAACTAACCCTTCTCTGATTAAGAAATCTGGTAGAAATATAAATGAAGTTATTGCTGAAATTTGTGATATCGTCCCAGGGCCAGTATCTGCAGAGGTGACTGCAACTACCTATGAAGAAATGCTAAAAGAAGCAGAAGTATTAAAGGAGATAGCAAAAAATGTGACTATAAAAGTTCCATTAACTTGGGACGGGCTTAAAGCCTGTCGCACATTACGTAATGATGACGTTTTAGTAAATGTAACATTATGTTTTTCTGCTAGCCAAGCTCTTTTAGCTGCAAAAGCAGGAGCCACATTTATATCTCCTTTTGTGGGCCGGTTAGATGATATTGGGTTAAATGGAATGGATCTTATTTCCGATATATGTGAAATGTATTCAAACTATCCTAATTTAAATACTGAAGTACTTGTAGCAAGTATCAGAAACCCAAATCATGTAATTGATGCAGCAAAAATTGGTGCTGACGTTGTAACACTTCCTCCTAATGTATTAAAACAATTAATCAGTCATCCTTTAACTGATAATGGATTAAAAGCATTTTTAGATGATTGGAAAATGACGGGGCAAAGTATAGCTTAGAACAAATGCAAAAAGAAAAATATATAGATAATAATATATTTAGTAATAAAGAAGTTTCCTATTTATGTAATCAATGGTTACTTTATATCAAAAAAGAACAATTACTTAGTTTAAACACTTATAACGCCTATAACATAGATCTTAAATATTTTTTAAAATTTCTAAATGACCATTATGGCAATATAGTTTCTATTAAAAATTTAGAAGACTTAACATTAAGAGATTTTAGATCTTGGTTATCATCTCAAAAAATAAAAAATAATAATTTATCTCCTAAAAGTCAGGCTAGATCTAAAGCTGCTATGAAATCATTCTTTAAGTTTTTAAATAAAAATAACTATATAAAAAATACTGCTATTTTTAATCTACAACCTGCAAAAATTAATAAGCAAATTCCTCGTCCTTTATCATTTAAGGAAGTTATAGACGTAATAAATATATCAGGAGAAAAAAATGATTGGACAGGATTAAGAGATAAAACTCTTTTTACCTTAATTTATGCAGCAGGATTAAGAATTAGTGAAGCTCTTCAGCTTAATAGAATAGATGTAAAAAATATGGATGTTATAAGAATAACAGGAAAAGGTGGAAAAATAAGAGAAATTCCTTTAATAGAATCTGCAAAACTAGCAATTGAAGAATTATTAAAGGTAAATGATAATACAGAAATGAGCTCTCCATTATTTTTAGGCTTAAAAGGGAAAAGACTGAGCTCTCGTCAAGTACAAAAAACTATAGAAAAAATAAGAAATAGACTTTCTTTGCCAAAAACTGTAACCCCTCATGCTCTTAGACATAGCTTTGCAACTCACCTACTAGAAAAGGGGGTTGACCTTAGAACTCTTCAAGAGTTACTAGGACACAGTAGCTTGTCTACTACACAAGGGTATACTGCGGTGTCCACGCAAACCATTAGGAAAGTGCATAAATTGGCCCATCCTAGAAAATAATCTTATTATGAATGAATAGTTTGTCCATAGGCAGCTAAACTTGCTGCTTCTTTAATAGATTCTGACAACGTAGGATGAGCATGGCAAATTAATGCTAAATCTTCAGCCGTTGCACCCATTTCAATAGAAACAACAAATTCACCAATCATTTCTCCAGCATGATTACCTATAATATGTGCACCAAGAATTTTATCTGATCCGAAATGAGAATATACTTTAATCATTCCTGTTGTATTTCCAGAAACCTTACTTCTAGAATTAGAAGAAAACTGAAACTTTCCAACTTTATAATTAATTTTATATTTATCAAGCTCCTGTTGAGTTTTACCAACCCAAGCTACTTCAGGACTAGTATATACTACCGAAGGAATAGCATCATAATTAACTTGACCGTTTTTACCTGTAATAATGTCAATGACGACTTGACCTTCCATACTAGCTTTGTGGGCTAACATAGGACCTTCTATTACATCTCCAATTGCATATATTCCATCTATAGATGTTTTATAAAAATGATTTACTACTATATGACCTTTATCAGTAATTTTTATACCTACTTCTTCTAACCCCAAACCATCGGTCTTTGGCATACGACCTACAGCCAAAAGAGCTTTGTCAAAAACAAGCTTGCTTTCTTTCTTATCTTTTATAGATTTAACATTTAAATGTACTTTATTACTCCTAATTTCCGCTTTAGTAACCTCTGATGAAAGTAAAAAATTAATACCTTGTTTTTTTAATTCATTATGAAAAGTATTTGCTATATCTAAATCCATAGAAGGTACTATAGTATTTGCAAATTCAATTACAGTAACTTCAGAACCTAATCGGTTCCATACTGATCCTAACTCCAAACCAATATATCCTGCTCCTATAACCGCTAATTTTTTTGGAATTTTCTTAAAATTTAAAGCACCAGTCGATGATACTATTACCTCTTCATCTATTTCTATATTTTTAAGCTGCGTAGGATAAGAACCTGAAGCAATTATAATATTTTTTGCCTTATATCTTTTTTCATTTACCTTAACTATTTTATCTTTCTCTAGAGATGCCAAACCAACGATATGTTGGATTTTATTTTTTTTAAATAGAAATTCAACGCCATTAGTTAACTTACTAATAGCTTCTTCTTTCCCTTCCATCATTTTAGAAAGATTAAACTTTGGCACATTAATTTCAATACCATGATGATGCATCTCATCTGTAACGTTCTGATATAATTCAGAAGAATACAATAATCTTTTAGAAGGAATACATCCTACATTTAAACAGGTGCCACCTAAATTTTTTCTTTTATCAATACAAGCTACTTTTAATCCTGATTGTGCAGCAGCAATAGCAGCAACATATCCACCAGGTCCTCCGCCTATAACAATTAAATCATAAGTTTCCATTATGAGCCTATTAACATTCTTGCTGGCTCTTCTATAAACTCCTTCACTTTTACTAAAAATGATACAGCTTCTTTTCCAGAAACAGCTCTATGATCATAAGTTAAGGCTATATACATCATAGATTTTATTTTTATTTCACCGTTTTCAACTATGGCCCTATCTTTAATTTGATGTAGGCCAAGTATTGCCGCCTGAGGAGGATTTATAATAGGAGTAGACATCATTGACCCATATACCCCTCCATTGGTAATCGTAAAAGTAGCACCACTCATTTGAGCAGTAGTTATTGAACCGTTCTTAGCTTCTACACCAAAATCATAAATTTCTTTTTCAATATCTGAAAATGATTTTGAATCTACTGTTCTTATTACTGGAACTAATAAACCTTGGGGAGCCCCTAATGCTATACCTAGGTCAATATGGTTATGATATATAATATCATTGCCATCTATTTCTGAATTAATAATAGGCATTTCTTTCAAAGCAAACGAAACAGCAGTGCAAAAAAAAGACATAAATCCTAGTTTAACACTAAACTTCTTCTCAAAATTATTCTTATTGCTTGTTCTAATTTTAATTACTTTTGACATGTCAACTTCATTAAATGTTGTTAACATAGCAGCCGTATTTTGAGCTGATTTTAGTCTTTTTGCCATCGTCCTCTGTAGCCTTGTCATAGGAACTCTAGTAGATTTATTAGTGCTGGATTGCACTGTATTACTTAATCCATCAAACTCATTATCCTGCTTAGCATAAATATCTTTTCTTCTCTGACTAGGAGATAAATTTTTTCCTCCTATAAACTCTTGTAAATCATTTTTAGTAATTTTATTGCCCGCGCCTGACCTTTTAACCTCTATAGCTGATACTGTTTCTGGAATCATAATTTTCTCTTCAATTATTTCTAGATCAGATACATTGCTATTTTTTTCTTCTTCTATTGCAGAAGTTTTTTGTTTAATTTCTAAATTAATACCTTTCTTTTTCCCTTGTATAAATTCAGCTAATTCTGCACCAATTTCTACATCTTGCCCTACTTCAAAATATATTTCAGATAATGTTCCATCAGACTGGGCATAGATTTCTAAGGTTGCTTTGTCAGTCTCTAACTCCACTAAAACTTCATCCTTAGAAACAACAGCACCTTTTTTCTTTAACCATTTTGCCACGGTAGCTTCAGTTATAGACTCACCCAAAGAAGGAACAAGAATTTTCATTTAAATAACCCTAACTTTTTTATATTGCATTTAATTTAATACTTTCTTTTTTGTACCTTTAGTTATTTTCTTATGAACTATATCAATATTATTTCCTAATAAAGCTTTATATATTAACTCATTCTGTTCTTGAACGTGACGGCTAAACAGGCCGGTTGCTGTGGAAGCTTGAGCTTCCCTACCGGCATAAGACAATCTATTTTGTTTCGATCCTACTTTAATCATAACTTCTTCTATTAACGAATTAATATAAGCCCAAGCCCCCATATTCTTTGGTTCTTCCTGACACCAAATTATTGTAACATTATTAAAACTTTTTAATTCTCTTATTACTGCATCCTCTGGAAAAGGGTAGAGTTGTTCTATTCTTATTAGTCTAATATTTGATAACCCTTTTTCTTCTCTTGTCTTTATCAAATCATAAAAAATTTTACCCGAGCATAATACTACTCTATCTACTTTATCATTATTAGATAATTTTTTTGGATCTGATAATACTCGGTGAAACCATGAACCTTCTATCATATCTGATATTTCTGATACCGCATGTTTATTTCTTAATAGTGACTTTGGAGTAAATATAATAACTGGTTTTCTGAAAGATCTATGCATCTGACGTCTTAAAACATGAAAGTAATTTGCCGGTGTTGTACAATTTACTACCTGTAAATTATCTTCCGCACAAAGTTGTAAAAACCTTTCCATTCTTGCTGAAGAATGTTCAGGACCCTGCCCTTCATATCCATGCGGTAATAATAAAGTTAATCCGGACATCCTTAACCACTTACTTTCACCAGATGAAATAAATTGATCAATTATAACTTGTGCACCATTTGCAAAATCTCCAAATTGCGCTTCCCAAATTACTAATGCATTGGGCTCAGCAAGAGAATACCCATATTCAAAACCTAAAACAGATGCTTCGGACAAAGGACTATCTACTATTTCAAATATAGCTTGATCCTGAGAAATATTATTAAGCAAAACTATCTTATTCTCATTATCTTGATCCACTAATACCGCATGTCTCTGAGAGAAGGTTCCTCTACCTGAATCTTGCCCCGTAAGACGAATTTTTACTCCTTCTACTAATAAACTTCCTAAAGCCATTGCTTCCGCAGAAGACCAATCAATAGATGCTTTACCTTCATAGGAACTTTTCCTTTGGTCTAATAGTTTTTGCAACTTTCTATGGACATTAAAACTTTTGGGTATATTAGTTAGACCTCTCGCAACTAATTTAAAATGATCGATATTTATACTTGTATCGCCTCTTCTTTTACCCTTCTCTCTCGCTATATCTAAACCTTTCCAAACTCCACTAAACCAATCCGCTGTATCAGGTTTATAAGAACTCGCTTTTTCATATCCTTTTTCTAATCGAGCATGCCAATCAGTTACCAAACCTTCAGCTTCTTTTTTAGATATTAAATTTTGTTCTATAAGTTTTTTGCTATAAATTTCTCGAGTAGAGGGATGCTTTGAAATAGCCTTATACATATTAGGTTGCGTAAATGCAGGTTCATCCCCTTCATTATGACCGTGCCGTCTGTAACAAAACATATCAATAACTATATCTTTATTAAATTTCTGACGAAATTCAATAGCTATTCTAGCTGCATGAACTACCGCTTCTGGATCATCTCCGTTTACATGAAAAATAGGTGCCTGTATCATAAGAGACACATCTGAACAATAAGGCCCTGATCTTGAATTTACAGGATTAGTAGTAAAGCCAATTTGATTATTTATAATAAAGTGAACAGTTCCACCAATTCTATAACCTTTGAGTTCAGATAAATCTAAAGTTTCTGGAACTAGTCCTTGTCCTGAAAATGCCGCATCTCCATGTATCAGCAGTGCCGCAACTTTACGGCGTCCCAAATCCTCTTTTTGGTCTTGTTTTGCTCTTACCTTCCCTACAACTACAGGATTTACAGCTTCTAAATGGGAAGGATTAGCTGTAAGAGATAAATGCACATTTTTACCATCAAATATTCTATCTGATGAAGTACCTAAATGATATTTTACATCCCCCGCCCCTTGAATATTCTCAGGTTGAGAAGAGTTACCTTGAAATTCGGAAAAAATAGCCTCAAAGGGTTTACCCATAAAGTTGGCTAAAACATTCAATCTTCCTCTATGAGCAGTACCTATAACAACTTCTTCTAAACCTAATTTACTTCCTCGTTTTAATATTTGCTCCAATGCCGGAATCATAGACTCTGCGCCTTCAAGGCCAAACCTCTTTGTGCCAGTATATTTTCTACCTAAAAACCTCTCAAAAATTTCTGCGGCTACCAATCTCTCTAATATTGCCTTCTTACCCATATCTGTAAAATCAGGCTGATTTAAAACATTTTCTAATGTTTTTTGTATCCACGCTTTTTGTTCAGGATCCTGTATATGCATAAACTGCACACCAATTGTTCCGCAATAAGTTGCTTTAAGATTTGCTATAATTTCTCTTAACGTAGCAGATTCTATGCCTAATACATTATCTATAAATATTAACCTATCCATATCTTTCTCTTCAAAGCCATAACTTTCCGGCTTAAGCTCAAGGTGCTCTTCAGATATTGTTAATTTTAAAGGATCTAAGTTTGCTTTTAAATGACCTCTAACTCTATAAGCCCTAATTAACATTAAGGCTCTTATAGAATCTAAAGTAGTAGACCTACTATCTTTGTCTCTAGATGTATTTGTATTTGGGGTATAAAATGAATTAGAACCATTCTTTAAAACAAAATCTTTTAAAAATAAAGATGCATTAGGAGTCAAGTCATCAAATAATTCTTGCCAATCTAAATTTACGGAATTTTTGTCTTTAGTATAAGCAATATATAGTTGCTTTAATTCATTGAAACGAGTTTGTTTATTTAAAATCTTTGTTGACAAATTTTATAAGTCCTTCTATTTGCTCATATAACTTTTAACATCTCTTCACCAATTCTTGCTGGAGAAGATGCTATAGAAACTCCTGCTGATTTTAATGATTCAATCTTTTCCTCTGCACCTCCACTACCCCCTGATATAATTGCACCGGCATGGCCCATCCTTTTTCCTTCTGGAGCACTTAAACCAGCAATAAAACTAACCACAGGCTTTTTTATTTTTGAGTGCTTTATAAAATCAGCCGCTTCTTCTTCTGCTGAACCACCTATTTCTCCTATCATAATAATACCTTTAGTATCATCATCAGCAAGAAAAAGTTCTAAAACATCTATAAAATTAGTTCCAGGAATAGGATCTCCTCCTATTCCCACACAAGTAGTTTGCCCTAATTTACACGCTGTAGTTTGGTCAACTGCTTCGTAAGTAAGCGTACCAGATCTAGAAACTATTCCAATACTTCCATTCATACAAATATGACCTGGCATTATTCCTATTTTGCATTGATTTGGAGTTATTATACCAGGACAATTAGGCCCAATTAATCTACTATGTGAAGAATTTAAAACATTTTTAACCTTTACCATATCTGATATGGGTATACCTTCCGTTATACACACAATTAACTCAATTTTTGCTTCAATTGCCTCTAATATTGCATCCGCTGCAAACGGAGGAGGCACATATATTACACTAGTATTAGCATCTGTTTTATTTACTGCCTCATCAACTGTATTAAAAACAGGTAAATCTAAGTGCGAAGTACCTCCTTTTCCAGGAGAAACTCCTCCTACCATCTTTGTACCATATGCTATAGCTTGTTCAGAGTGGAATGTTCCTTGTACACCAGTAAAACCTTGACATATTACTTTGGTCTCTGAATTTACTATTATAGACATTTATGGCTCCCTTATTGATGAAACAACTTTTTTTGCTGCATCTCCTATATTATCCGCACTAATAATATCTAAGCCTGAATTATTTAAAATATATTTTCCCTCATCTACATTAGTACCAGCCAATCGAACTATTAAAGGAATACTTATATCTATATTTTTAGCAGCAGCAACAACTCCTTCAGCAAGAACATCACACCTCATAATACCCCCAAAAATATTTATCAGTACGGCCTTAACTTTTTCATCAGATAAAATTATTTTAAATGCTTGCTCTACTCGTTCCTTAGTAGCACCTCCACCCACATCTAAAAAATTTGCAGGACTACCTCCTTCTAGTTTAATAATATCCATTGTGGCCATTGCTAATCCAGCACCATTTACCATACAACCTATATTTCCATCTAAACTAATATAATTCAAATCATGTTTTGCTGCTTCAAGTTCTCTTGGATCTTCCTCATCTTCATCCCTTAAACTTTCTATATCCTTATGTCTATATAAAGCATTATCATCAAAATTCATTTTTGCATCTAATGCCAACACATTATCATCATAAGTTATAACTAAAGGATTTATTTCTACTAAACTTGCATCAGTCTGTTCTACTGCTTTTGCCAAAGCTAAAATAAACACGACAGCTTTATTGGAAACAGTTTTTGAAAGACCTAATTTAAAAACCAATTGCCTTGCTTGATAAGACTGCATACCTATTAAGGGATCTATGTGTACTTTAAAAATTTTCTCAGGAGTCTTTGCTGCAACCACTTCTATTTCTGTTCCACCTTCAGTCGACGCCATCATTACATATTTTTCATTACTCCTATCAAGAACTATTCCTATATATAATTCAGAGACAATATTTATACCTTCTTCAATAAAAATTTTATTTACTTTTTTACCTTCTGGGCCTGTTTGATGAGTGATTAATTGCATGCCCAACAATGCATTACTTATTTTTTCTACTTCTTGAATACTATTAGCTACTTTTACTCCTCCACCTTTTCCTCTTCCCCCAGCATGAATTTGTGCTTTTACAACCCATTTTTCTCCTCCTATTTCTGATGCAGCAGAAACTGCTTCAGAAGCAGAATAGGCTTCTTTCCCTTTAGGTATACGTACTCCATATCTGGCTAGTATTTTTTTTGCTTGAAATTCATGAATATTCATTACAAATTACCAATAATATTTTCTATTTACTGTTTAAACTTTCTTATCATGTAATAACAAAAATTTAAACTACAAATACTTAAGAAATAAAATATTTTTATAATATGTTAGGGTTTTATTTTTCTAAAATGTGAAGTTAAAGATTTATCAATATTTTTACAGGCAGATAATAATTCCGTTACAGCTTTTACCGATTTATTAAACATAGATTTTTCTTTTTTATCTAAACTAACTTCTATAATTTTTTCTATACCTTTTTTACCTATAACAACAGGCACTCCTACATACATTCCTTTAACACCATATTCACCATTTAACATAGCAGCACAAGGCAACACTTTTTTCTTATCTTTTAAATAACTTTCTGCCATTTGTATCGCTGAAGTGGCTGGAGCATAAAATGCTGATCCTGTTTTAAGTAAAGATACAATTTCGGCTCCTCCGTCTCTAGTCCTTTGAACTATTTCATCTAATTTATTATTTGTAATCCAACCCATTTTAATTAATTCAAACAAAGGAATACCTGCAACAGAAGAATATCGTATTAGTGGCACCATAGTATCACCATGGCCACCCATAACAAAAGCCGTTACATCAGATACAGAAACATTTAATTCTTGTGCTAAAAAATATCTAAAACGTGAGCTATCTAATACTCCTGCCATACCAACTACCTTACTAGCAGGGAGACCACTAAATGCTCTTAATGCCCAAACCATGGCGTCTAAGGGATTAGTAATACATATTACAAAGGCCTTTGGACAATACTTTTTTATTCCTTCTCCTACAGTTTTCATTACTCCTAAATTAATTCCAATGAGGTCATCTCTGCTCATTCCTGGTTTTCTAGGAATGCCTGCTGTAACTATTACTACATCTGAATCTTTTAATAATCTATAATTGCTTCCTCCACGCATACCTATATCAAAACCTTCTACCGGAGAAGATTGTGCTATATCTAAGCTTTTTCCTTCAGGAATACCCTTTGCAATATCTAAAAGGACTACGTCGCCTAATTCTTTTAAGCCTATTAAATGTGCAAGTGTTCCACCAATTGCTCCAGAGCCTACAAGTGCTATTTTTGATTTAGACATTTTTATATTCCTTATTGATGTAATTCTTATTCGTATATATATCGAATAAATAAAATATTAAAGTATTTATATTATTTATCTTCTCCAGCCTGTGCAGCATATATTGAAGTATAGCCTCCAGACCAATCTGGAGGAATTAAACATGGTCTAGGATCATGCTGAGCCCAAAGAGATTGTATACCCCTCACAACTCGATATGCATTTTTAGATTTGTCAGGATGTGGGGTATATGCTTTAGCATCTGCTGATGAATAACAATTTAATAATAAGGGTCTAGGACTTTGCGACCTGCTTGGAGGAGATGAATGCAAAGTTCTACAATTATGAATAGTTATTGATCCAGCATTTCCCATAAGATACTGAACTTTCAAAAGATCTATAGAACCTGCATCTTCTCGACTTAAACCTCCCACCCAATTACCAGAAGCATCATATTGATTATACAATTTACCTTCATGGCTTTTTGGTAACACACCTAATGGTCCATTATCCATATCTGTATCTTCCAAATAACATCCGATAGTAAAAACATTGTAATTTGTGTGAGGAAAAAACTGAATATCTTGATGCCACTTAACTTTATCACTAGAATCAAACCATTTAAAATTTAGTTTTGAATGATGAAACACCACATCTGGCCCAGCCAAATCAGCGGCCAAATCAGCCATTAATCCGGATGCAAAATCCCAATAAACTGTATGTTGTTCATCAGGTCTCTTAATTCTCCTTACTACAGGTTTTTTGTTAGTATGCTCTGGAGCCAAATCAAATAGACTATCTGATTTTGTTATTTCTCTACTTTTATTTATAAATTGTTTAGTAACTGTATTAAGTTCTTTTAAAGTACGTTTAGGTACAAAATTTTTAAGTTCTAAATAACCATTATTAAAATAAAATTTTCTTTGTTCTTCCGTAATTTTATTTGCCGGATAAGATAGTACTTCATCTCTAAACATTAACTACTCCTAATAAAGTATATTTCATTTATTAAAAATAACTATTCTTTCTACCATAAAAGTTTATATATATCTATAATTTCATGAACTTCGGGTACCCGTGGATTGTTTCCTGGAGAACCAGACGCAATTGCCTGTTTCGCCATTACCTCTAAGTTATTCATAAAATCTGTTTCATTTATGCCAAACTCTCTAGGAGTAGGTACATTAAGCTCTTCATTAATGGCAACAAGCTCTGATAATAATTTTTGATTTGCAATCTCATCATTATCTTCTGATAAAGCAACGCCCATTGCTCTAGAACAATCAGCATATCGTTTTATTGCAGAAGGTAGGGAAAATTCTGTAACTGCAGGAAGCAACATTGCATTCGATAAACCATGTGGAACATGATAAAATGCTCCTATAGGTCTACTCATTCCATGCACTAAAGCAACAGAAGCATTTGAGAAAGCAGTACCAGCTAATGTTGCTCCAAGCATCATTTTTTCCCTAGCTTCTATATCATTTCCATCATGATAAACTCTCCTTAAATTAGGGCCAATTAATCTCATAGCTGCTATAGCCTGTGCATTACTATAAGGGTTAGCTTTTTTACCTACATAGGCTTCCATTGCATGAGTTAAAGCATCTATTCCCGTATCAGCTGTTGCTCTTTGCGGCAAACTAAGTGTTAACTCATAGTCTATTAAAGCAACAGATGGCATGAAACCTCTTCCCACGCATAACATTTTTTCATCGGTAGTTTCATCTGCTATTATAGTAAAACGTGTAACTTCCGAACCAGTTCCAGCGGTAGTAGGAATAGCAACAATGGGAACACCAGATTCCGAGACCATACGAGGAAACTTATAATCACGCATCACACCTCCAAATTTTCCTAAAATACCAATTGCTTTAGCACTATCAATCGGACTGCCTCCTCCTAAAGCAATAATACAATCGTAATCTGCACTTTTTATTTTATTTACTCCTGCCTGAATAGAAGCAACAGTCGGCTCAGGAATAGTATCTGCAAATATATCTGCATGAATATTTATAGAATTAAGGCTTTCTTGAATTTTACTTGCATAGCCAAGTTCAACCATCATTTGATCAGTAATAATCAAAGGTTTTTTATAATCTAAACTATTTAGAATAGAACCTACTTCTTGACTAGCCTTAGCTCCAATTTGCATAATACTTGGTAAAATTATTTGATTAGACACAATACCTCCAAAATCTCAAATTATTAAAATAAATAAACTTCATGATGAATATCATAAATTCAATAATTTTTTAAAACCTTTATTTTTTATTTTATTTAACCATTCTTTATGAGTCATTTCATATATTCGCGAAACCGTTCTTCTAAACTCTTTATTACCATCTCCATCTATGTATATATCCTCAGGTTTAACATCGGAAGATAATGCTAACCCAATATTTTTATCATATAAAATATCTACAAGGGTTTGAAATCTTTTAGCTAAGTTTCTGTCTTCTGCATCTAATTTAGGTACCTGAGATAATATTACCCAATCACATTTATTACAAAGCTGGATATAATCCAATGAAGAAAAATTTGATCCACAAAGTTGTTTAAAAGAAAAACTACCTACACGATTTGATATATTATCTATGGTTAATATTCTTCCATTGTATTCTATAGTAGTAGCATTAATAGGAAGATTATTGCGTAAGATGTTAAATAAATTTTTAGTATGCTCTATGTTAGTTGGTAAAAAATAAAAGTCTTGAAATTCATGTTTTCCATTCTTAGTTTTAGGTTTAATTCTATAATCTTTTCCATCCAAAACTTCTTCTATTATCATAAATTTATCAACTAATTCTATAAAAGGTAAAAAACGTTCGCGCTGTAAACCATTTTTATATAATTCTGAAGGAGATGTATTAGATGTCAAAACAACTTTAATATTATTTTTATAAAACATAGAATACATTCGCTCTAAAATCATAGCATCTGCTACATCTAAAACTTCAAACTCATCAATACATAATAAACTTATATTTTTAGTTAATTTTTTAACGGCATATTTTAAAGGGTTTTGATTTTTTAAAGATCTAGCTTCCGTCATATATTTATAAATATTTTGCATAAAATCATACTGATGAACCCTCATGCATCTTTTATCTTGTAATAATTTAAAAAATATATCCATTAAGTAAGATTTACCTCTACCTACCCTTCCATAGATATACACTCCCATATTTTTATTTTCTGAAAAAATATTTTTAAGATTAAATGAAGAGTTAACTTCAACATATAAAGCATCTAATGCTTTAATAGCACCTGTTTGACCAGGATCATCAAGTACTATACCTGCATATACTAATTTATCATATAATGCAGATATAATATTGAACTCACCCAAAAAAGTACTCCTACATGCTGGTTACTTCATTACAGGCATAGAGAATAATGCACCATCTTTAATCCCAGAAGGCCAACTAGAAGAAACCGTTTTAACTTTAGTATAAAATCTCACTCCTTCCATACCGTACGTATTATTAGATCCAAATAAAGAATCTTTCCAACCCCCAAAACTATGATAAGCTACAGGGACAGGAATAGGAATATTAATTCCTACCATGCCTATGTTTGCCTTAGAGGCAAAATCTCTAGCAGTATCACCATCTCTCGTAAATATAGACACCCCATTTCCGTAAGGGTTAGACTTTACTAAATTAAGAGCTTCATCATAATTTGATGTCCTAACCGTAGAAAGAACAGGTCCAAATATTTCTTGATCATATATTGACATGCCTGGCTTAACATTATCAAACAATGTGCCTCCCATGAAGTTACCTTTCTCGTAACCCTGAAGAGTTAGATTTCGTCCATCCACAACAAGCTTTGCTCCATCTTTTTCTCCTTCATTGATCAAATTTGTAATTTTATCAAAGGATTCTCTTGTAATTATTGGACCCATTTCAGCATCTGGATCATCCCATGGTCCTATTTTAAGGCTACTGACCTTAGGCACCATTTTTTCAATTAATTTATCTCCAATATCACCTACTGCTACTGCTACACTAATTGCCATACAGCGTTCTCCAGCTGAACCATATGCTGCTCCCATTAAAGCATCTACTGTTTGATCTAAGTCTGCATCAGGCATAATTACCATATGATTTTTTGCACCGCCTAAAGCCTGAACTCTTTTACCTGCTAAAGATCCTCTTGAATATACATGCTTGGCTATTGGTGTAGAGCCTACAAAAGATACTGCTGATATATCTGGATGGTCTAAAATCGCATTAACTGCCTCTTTATCTCCATTTACTACATTTAATACTCCTGGAGGGGCTCCAGCCTCTTCTAATAATTCTGCTAATCTCATAGGACAAGAAGGATCTCTCTCACTAGGCTTTAATATAAAAGTATTTCCACAAGCAATTGCAATAGGGAACATCCATAAAGGTACCATAGCAGGGAAATTAAAAGGTGTTATACCTGCTGCAATACCTACTGGCTGACGCATAGAATAACTATCAACTCCTGTTCCTACTTGTTCTGTATATTCTCCTTTAAGGAGATGAGGAATACCGCATGCAAACTCAACTACTTCTAAACCTCTAATAACGGAACCCTTAGCATCGCTTAACACTTTACCGTGCTCTCTTCCAACCATATCAGCTAATTCATCAATATTTTCTTCGATCAATTGTTTATACTTAAACATAACTCTAGCTCTTTTAATTGGAGGAGTTGCACTCCAACTTTCTAAGGCATCTTTCGCTGCAGAAACTGCTTTATCTACTTGAGATATAGAAGCAAGGGCAACTTGGCGCTCTACTTCTCCTGTAGCAGGATTAAAAACATCTCCTAATCTTGAATTATCTTCAATAACTAATTCTCCATTTATTCTATGCCCAATAGTTGTCATGTTTTACTCCATATAATTTTAATGTTTTATTTTAACTAAGTACCAATTTATAAAGATTTCTAAATCTATACTATAGATAATAGATATACTAATATTAATATAGGAAAATGTATAATA